>JABGWZ010000179.1 GCA_018675995.1 Opitutia bacterium
AAACGGTTAGCATCGAGCGTACGATGAGTCTGAGCCTCCAAATCTGGATCCCACCATAAATGATAAACATCAAAAGCAATACCCACCAGAGAGTGATTCAGTTCATCACAGACATCATTTGCACTAGCCAGGGTATTGATTGCTGAACGATCATCCGCATACATCGGGTGTAAGGGCTCGATCGCAAGTTTAATCCCCAGTGCTTCCGCTAGCGGAAGCGTAGCGGCAATACCATCGGTTATTTGCTTGCGGGATTCGATAAGGGACTGGCCAGGCACGGCACCGCAAACAAGGACCACCAGGGGAGCCCCCAATGCCGCGGCATCTTCGATTGCCCGTTTGTTATCCTCGATGGCATCAAGTCGTGATTTCTCGTCGACTGCCGGATAAAATCCGCCACGGCAGAGGGAAACCACTTCCAAGCCCGCAGAGCGGATTAGATCACCTGCCTTTGCGGGGTCCTTACCTTCCAGCCATTGTCTCCATACTGTAATTCCAGATACTCCGGCTTTGGCATAATGTTCCACTGCCTCGTCTAGGTCCCAACCCTTGGTGGTGATGGTATGAACACATAGACGGGAAAAATCAGTAAGTGGATCGGCGTTCATGATGGAAAAGAATAGAAAGGAATATTCATACGATCAGCAATCCGGATTGGGCGAATGAGTGCTTCCTGCATCCGAGCTCGTTCGTCCCCAGAACGCAGATCAGGACATGCAGGATGAATCTCCGCAGAATCAATTACACCGAGCATTTGTAAAATCTCTGCGGTGCTATGTTTATACCCGGCAGCGCTTCCCTTATTATCGAGGCGAAAGACCAAATCCTCCAGCGATTGAAAGGCTTCAAATAATTTATAAACACGGGAATCAAAATCATCTTTCCTCCAGTATTTTTTGGCGGCGCAAATAAGCGGACAGGCAGACACTCCTGCTCCGATAAGCAGCGGTAGCCCCATGCGGATGGCGGAAGCGATCCCGAAATCATCTCCACTGTGGGGAACAAAGTCGAGTCCGAGATCACGGCACATCGATGTCCAATATAGAAAGTGTGGTTCATCTAAGGTGGAAATTTTCCCACCGACAAATTTCTCATGACATGCCAGTTGGTGCAAAAGCCAAGGCTCGAAGGGAGTGGCCCACGGAACAAAAGCGGGTTCCAGTGCATGCACAAGTGCGGGCACTTCGATTTTTTCCGCAATTTTAAAATAGGCATCCCTTCGCCTGTTCGCATCCAAAGCATTCAGTGCCTGAGATGTCATGATCATTACTTCACAAGGGTCATGAGCCTGTGCAATTTCGAGATGCGGATGGTAGCAGGATGCCTGAAAATCTGTGGGTGATGCCCCCACTGCGGTGACTCCACTGATAAAAGACGCATCAGGGTACAGAGAACGGAAGCGAACAATCACATCCTCATACAATTCATTCGAGAGATTGAATACATAACCTGTATCTGCATTGAGAACAAAAGTGATCTCTACTCCAAAGTGTTTGGCACATTTCATCATCCAGTGAAGCATCTTTTCAAAACTGCACCAATCCGGTTGTCCTTCCTTAAATGGAAGCAAAGCGGCCACACAAAGCCGGGGGTTCGACTGGGCGTCTAACAGGTCCTCCTCTCGGGAATGTGCCCACACCGTTTCACTCCATGGAGTATCGGGTTGAAGATCCTCTGCTTTTTGTATCATTATTTTATTCTATCAGCTATTTGCCTACACCGTTAGGACAGAACTTGCGTAATTAGCATTATTCAGACATTTTATTTGTCTTCATTAATGAATAAATTTCAACCTATCTTTTTGGAAGATTTACGGATTTCGATTCCGGGTTATTCTATTCTGCGACTGGCTCATCATCGTCACACTCCAAAAAGTGACTTAATTGAAGAGCATACACACTTACATTCCCAATTTCTTCTTTATTTAAGAGGACAGGGCATTCAGACTTTAAATAATAAACCCATGCCTGTAAGGCGGGGTGCTTTACTATACTTCCCTCCTGGTACCCCACATGGATTTATCAAATCCATGAAAAGTCCTCCGTTATCATTGGTAATTAATTTTAAAGAAAATAGGACTAAAAATGTGAAGGGAAAAAATAAAGTTTTATTACCAGTGAGACTATCGGAAATAGAAAGCATACTTAATCAGATGATCCAATCCGTGGATCTAAATAAAGCTCATAGTATTTTGGCATCCTCTCAAATATTACAAATATTTTCTCTGCTGTTCAATGAACTCGATGAGGGAAACATAAAGAATAGGACGGTATATCCAGTAACTGGAAAAGTAAGGAGATTGTTAAACGAATTACCGATTATTCCGAAAGCACCTAATGAAATCGCTCAAATTCTTGAAGAGGATTTAAGTTCACTTAATCGAAAAGTCCGTCGTGAATCAGCTCTTAATCTTGGGATTCTCCTCGATGAAGCTCGACAGAAAAGATCGTATGAAGGATTAAAAAAAGAAAACCTTCACATCTCAAAAATAGCCTGGGATTGTGGATTTACGGATCCGAATTATTTTGCACGGTGGTTTCGAAAAAAAGTTGGGCAATCTCCCCGTCAATGGAGGGAAGGTAATTCCTAAAGTAATCAAAACGAGGAACATTCAAAAAATATTCAGAGGGTGGCATCTATTTTAATCTTGAAAGGAAACTTGAATTAGATTCTTTTTTTGCGATGAAAATACTCGTATTATCGATTTTTTGCCTTTCCACCCTGTTGTCCGCTATAAAGGCAGAACCTGAATCAAAGGAATTATTTGGGGAGAAATTCCCAAGCCTTGACCATCTGTCCACCGGAGAATGGTGGAAACGGGCAAGACCCCCGGAAGTTCCATCCAAAAAAGGGAAACCGCCCAAGAGAATAATCGAATTAAAAGTTCCTCGAGATGAAGTGGTTGCTTTTGCCCTGTACACTCAGGATTCCGGAACCCTCAAATTGACCGGACAGCTTTATCCTCTCATGCCAGATGAATCAAGGGAGGTTCGATTGGAAACAAAGCAGGGAAAAGAATGGAAAGAGATTTCCAGAGTAAAAATCACCTATCCCGGATGGACTGCTCATTTTCGGATTTCAAACTGGGACTCAACCAAGAATATACCCTACCGGGTAAGACATGGTAAGAAAGCTTCATTCGAAGGGCTCGTTCGAAAAGACCCCATCAATCAGGACACCATCGTGGTTGGAAATCTATCCTGCAACTCAAGTCGAACGAAGGGACCCCGCCCACAAATTATTGAAAACCTAAAAGCGATCAACCCCGACATGCTTTTCTTTGCCGGCGATCAAACCTATCACCACACGGAACACACTGCGGGTTGGATCGAATTTGGTCTGCAATTCAGGGATCTCATAAAAAACCGCCCCACCGTGACTATCCCAGACGACCATGATGTGGGACAGGCCAACCTATGGGGAGAAAGTGGAATTGTAGCCACTTCGCCCGCGGGAAATAGTGGTGGTTATTTCTATCCGATTCCCTATGTCAACATGGTTCAACGTCAGCAAACCTGGCACTTACCCGATCCGGTGGATCCTAAAAAGTTAAAAAGAGATTTGGAAGTTTACTTTACCCGCTTGCGAGTAGGTGGGATTGATTTTGCAATTTTGGAAGACCGTAAATTCAAAACCGGACCTGCAGGAAAGATTCCTAAAATGGGCCCCCGTCCCGATCATATTAATGACCCCGCTTATAACCGGGATGCCGTTAATCTGGATGGCTTGGTTCTGTTGGGAGACCGTCAGCTCAATTTCCTCTCCAAATGGAGTCAGGACTGGGAAGGTGCCCAAATGAAAGCCGCACTTTCCGCCACCGCTTTCTGTGGTGCCGTTCATATTCATGGAAATCCAAACAGCCGCCTACTCGCTGACCTCGACAGTAATGCCTGGCCTCAAAAAGGACGGAACAAGGCATTGCATGAACTCAGAAAGGCATTGGCCACACATCTATGCGGAGACCAGCATTTGGGCGTAGTGGTTCAGCATGGAATTGAATCACACCGGGATGGTCCCTTTGCTTTTACCAGTCCAGCTATTGTGAATACAATCTACGGTCGCTGGTGGAAACCAGAGGATGAAAAACCCGGTCCCCGACCCATTCCAAATTCTCCTCTCCCCTGGACCGGGGATTTTGAAGATGGACTGGGCAACAAGATCACTATGCACGCCTACGCCAACCCTGAAGACCGGAGTAACGAACTCAAACGTGCTGATGGATTCGGGGTTGCACGATTTAACAAAAAAGATCGAAGCGTCACCTTTGAATGCTGGCCCAGGTTCTCCAAGGTTTCCGATGGTGACAAGGCCCAGTTCGCCGGATGGCCAATCACTTTTAAAGCGGCTCAGAATGATGGCAGGGAAATCAAAGGATGGTTGCCCAAACTGAATTTCTCGAAACCAAACCCAGTCGTACAAGTAATAAACGATAAAACCAAGGAAGTTCTTTACACGATTAGGATAAAAGGAAAAGCCTTTCAACCCAAGGTTTATTCCGAAGGCAAGTACACAATTAAGGCCGGAGCAAATTCACCGATTAAGGTTATTTCAAGTGAAATCCCATCCAAGGAAAAACGAAAGGATGCAGGAAATTTAAAGGCAGCGATTTAAATTATTCCTTACCGTGATTGGAAGAGGATTTCTTCTTTTCTTTGGCGGCAAGGAGCTCCTCTTTGTTTCTTGATTTCAAAAAGGCAATCAAATCTCTTAGATCAAAAGGAGATAATGTCAACCCAAGGGGGGGCATCGCAGACACAGGGGGGGAGACTGAGAGAACCTCATCCTGTTTCAACTGAGTTTCCTTTCCATCCGGAGAGATCAACAGCATTGAACTGTTGTCTTCAGCTTTCTCCGCTATTCTACCGACCAATGTGATTCCAGATTTTGTACTAACACTTGAAAGCCCATACCCGGGAGAGATTTCCGCACTCGGATTAACCAAAGACTCGAGCAATTTATCGGAATTCAATCGATCTCCCACCAGAGACAAGGGTGGACCTTGCAAACCACCCTCTTTATCAATTTGATGACACTGCATGCATGCACCCTGGTTCCTGAATACTTTATCCCCCCGCAAATTGTCTCCACCAAAGATACTTAAAGCATGCACCCGACCGGGATCTCCAGCTGCATATGTGGCAGCGACTTTTTTCGATTCTGCATGGTCGTTCTGAGATAGGTAGTGATATAGATCCAACCATAATTCAGGTCGTAGTTCCAATTCTCTTTTTTGCCAAAGTGCAATCATAGTATCAGGCTGTTTAGCTACTAATTTCTCAAGGACTTTCCGAGCTACCAAAAGGGAATCTTTCTGAATGGCCTCCATGCATAATTTGCCCATATCAGGCAAGTTTCTACTCAGACAAAATTCAAATGCAGATGCACGAACCTCTTCGCTCTCATCCACTAGCAGGTTCACAAGGAGTTCATTATCTTGTTCAATTTCCAATTCAGCCATACTTCGCAAATTTGCGACTCGGACTTGCGGGTCAAGATTTTCGTCCCTAATTTGCTTTCTTAAAATTTCAATGTCTATGGAAAGTCCGGCCTTTTGGGCGAGATTGGTAGCCAGGGAAAGAAGAGAAGGGTCATTTTCCTCCAAAAGAAATTTTCTTAAATCTACTCCGAGTACCTGTGTCAGGCTACTCATAGAAGAAGAAATTACTGGCATAGGCCGATAATGCCCAAGCACTGGATCTGTGTCTAATTTCATTCCCCATCGCAAAAGTCCTTGAAGGGCAAATGCTCGAATTTCTTTTTCTATTTTAGCATTCGAACAAAACTCGAGTAATCTCTTTGCGGATTCATCCGTACCTATTCTGAAATTTGAGGCGACAATTCGGTATTGGATATAAATTGGATATTCACTCGGATCAACTAATGCCAACTTCTTCCCAGCCAAACCATCAAGTGCAATTGTATCATAGATCGCCCGAATTGCTTCCATACGCACAAGGCTACTTTCATCATCCAGAAATGTCATTAATGCACTGTTCCCTAATCGACGAAGAAGAATAACAGCAGTCAGTCTTTGCTCCTCGGACTCAGATTTAGCGAGTGCGATAATTTGTTCAGGCGTGGCAAGACGATCCAATGCAGATACAAAAGAATGCCTAAGCACTGGGTCAAAACCCCCGCCCTTATTTTGCTCGACCGCTGATAAAAGTACAGAGATTAACCTTGGATTCGACTTCTCCCCCACCCGACCGATAGATATGGACGCCATTGAAGCAACACGTGGAGATGAATCGTTGAGAAGTTTTATCAAAGAATCAACTAATTGACCAAGCCCCGCACTACCAACCACCTTGGCAGCATTAGCACGTATTTCATCATCCTTATGATCAAATAAGCTATCAATTATCGGAGTCACCAATTCGGAATGACCTTTCCTCGCTAATTGGCCAAGACCCCAAATCGAATGAAGCTTTGCATAAAGAGAATATTTTTTATCCTCTAGTATATTCTTAAATTTGGGAATTGCATCTTCGCCTTTATTTACCATCGCAAATTGAGATGATTGACGAACACGTTGATCTGAGTGTTCTAAAAAACCGACTAACTCAACCAAGGAACGATGGTCGAAACCATCCGCCATAAGTTGAGCGAGGGCTTTACCTTTATTCTGAAGTTTTTTATCAGAAGGGCGAATAACTTGAATAGAACCATTTTTATTAACTGACCATCCTCCTCCAAAATCAGCAAAATAGAGATTCCCATCATAACCCTGGGCAACATCGGCAATACCAACATTATTTAAAAGAATTTTTTGATCCTTTAATGCGAAGCCTGCTCCTTTATCCTTCATTTTTGACACAATCACTTCACATCTGGAAGCCGAACCCCGGTAATTGGTTACCAAGAAACTTTCCTGCAAGTCCTTAGGCAAAGTATCACCAGTCACCCAGGCAACCCCAGATGGACCATGTCCAAGAAAACCAACGGGAGGATAAACCCACTGGGGCTGTTCTTCAGAAAAAGTCTCAAACATTTTCTCTCCAACCCAAACCGATTTTTTAATGTGAAAGTCTCCCCAATCTAAGTCCTTCACATATTGATGAGCAGACTGATGAGACATGTCCCATCCAGAATCTGAATTTTCGAGAACATATACAATTCGTGCTTCATCCCCAATATCTCCGGTATTATCAAAAGTAAAAAGGTTCCCGAATTGATCGAAAGCAATTTCTTGTGGGTTCCTTAAACCATGTGCCACAACTTCAAAACTGCTTCCATTTGACTCACATCGAAATATAGCACCACTTCCAGCTGCTGCATGTACTTGACCCGTTGAATCAGTGACATGATAACCCCTGTCTCCTACAGAAAAGTAAAGGCGTCCATCCGGTCCACGAATAATACCATGTAGGTCATGTCCGGTGAAAGAGATTCGCACTCCAAATCCGTTTACAATTTTTTCGTTTGTATCGGCGATGCCATCATCGTCTGAATCAGTCAATCTCCTCAAAGCCGGAATGCAGGTAAAATATACTGCATCCCTTTCCGCCAAAACAGAAAAAGAAATTCCATCAAGGGTTTCATTAAAATCGGCAGAAAAGACCGTTCGGATATCCGCCACGCCGTTTCCATCCTTGTCCTCCAATCTAATCAATCGGTCAGGAACATCATTATACCAAGACATAGGGATCTCATTAGAAAAATCCTCATATAACTTAAGCCGATCATCAAGGGTTCGGGACTGAAAATCCCGTGCGACCATATACCTGGCACCCCGAAGGTCCTGAACTCCAAATCTAAAACGGTTTGCTTCGGCTACAAAAACTCTGCCCTTCGGATCGACATCCAAGCTAGCCGAATTTTCCACATGCGGGTAACTAACCCAAGTATAACCTTCATACTCGGGATGAAGAATTTTACCTCTGAATGGCGAAGATTTATTAGACAGGTCAGGCATGTCGGCAGTGCTCAAAGATGCCGGCTTCCCGATGGCGAAAGAAATGGAAAACACAAGAAATACAAAATTTATTCTGATCATAAATAGATGGAAATACTTAATATACTTTTTTTAGCTTAATTAGACAAGAAAGACCTATATTTCGTACTTATTTTTCTTGGGTAATGCAATAATTCTTAATTATAAAAATTGGTAATTTCAAATCGAGTTTCTCTTATTCTTGAATCCTTGATTATGAAAGAGTTTCTTGGTAAAAGAATTACCATCATAATTGCTCACCACTCCGATAAAATTACGAATGACTGAAAATCCTTATCTTTCCTACGCAGAAAGTTTTAAAAAAATTACGGAGTCCGGTAAAAGCCTCCCGTATGGTAACATTGCACCTTTGCAAAAAGTTATCCATGAAAATGATGCACCGACCGCTCTAATTATGTCTCCACACCCTGATGATGAATGCATAATGGGTGGACTTCCGTTGCGGCTGATGAGAGAAGCCGGCTTTCGGATCGTTAATGTGGCTGTTACTCTAGGGAGTAATATGGACAGAAGAAAAGAAAGGCTTTGCGAATTACAACGAGCCTGCGATTGGATTGGTTTTGAATTGCAACAAATGGGAGAGGAAGGCTTGGAAAAAGTTACGGTTAATTCAAGGCAAACAAGCCCTGAAAACTGGACCTTAATGACGAGACATTTAGTTGAGGTAATTGAAAAATGGAATCCGACTGCAATTTTTTTCCCCAATTCGCACGACTGGAATAAAACTCATTTGGGGGTACACATGCTCACCCTTGATGCTCTTAAGGAAACGGATAATTTCTTTCCTTTTCTGATCGAAACTGAATATTGGGGACAAATGCCAAAACCCAATCTATTGGTTGAAAGCACCACCCGGGAAGTTGCTGATTTACTTGCAGCACTCTCTCATCATGAAGGGGAATTAAAAAGAAACCCTTTCCATCTGCGCATGCCATCGTGGATGCAGGATAATGTGAGAAGAGGAGCTGAAGTAATTGGAGGACAAGGTGGAAAGGCACCCGACTTTGACTTTGCCACCCTGTATCGGGTAAGTCGCTGGAGAGAACCCAACATTGTTCCTGCCTGGGAAGGCGGGCGTATGTTGCCCTGCTCTGACAATAGTAGTCAGGCTTTATTTTCCGAACAAAGCTGAAAGTTAAAACTGCAGGGAACTGGCTTTCACCACATGGGTGAATAATTTTTCCCCATTCAAGTCATAAGCTTCCAAAACTAAAGACGGGTCTTTCTTGCGTGTATTGATTTGAATTAAGCAATAACCACAGGTGTCATTGTAACCCCAAATTAACCCATCTGTCTTAACCACCGGGTGCACATGTCGATTCGTCAGTCGACCACTTACGAATTCGAAAAAATCATATCCTTGAGGACGGTCTATCCGACGCAGGTCAATCCTATGCCGATCAGCAGCAATCAGAAAAACACCTCCAATTTTTTCTGACTCAATAAAAGAAAAAATTTCCTCACGCTCATCAGGATACCCATCCCACGGATCTTTACTTCCCGGCTTAATCCCTTTGGAAAAAGGCACAGAAGAAGCGATTATTTTAAAGACTGACTTTGAATTCCTGAGGGTTTCTTTAAGCCATCTCTTCTGTACAGGACCCAGCATGGACTTTTTTTTCCGATCCCGGTAATAACGACAGTCCAACATGATAATGTCGACCTTGCCTAAAGTAAAGCTATGCCAACACCCTGGGTTCTTGACACCCCCACCCATAGCCGGGTTATTCCAGTTACGGGTAAAATTGGTAAGCACCGGTTTTTTCCAGGTTGGCTGATTAACCAATGAACCAGGCACACAGTCATCGGTTCCAAAATCATGATCATCATAAATCGCATGCATTGAAGTACCGGCCACTAACTTTCTCCATTCCAGACGGGAATGCCGACGAGAATAACAGTAATTACCAGTCCACTTAACATCCTCAGGGTCGTCAATGTAGACATTATCGCCTAACATCAGCATGGCTCGGGGTTCATGTTTTGCAATTAACTCCCAGGCTTTTTCATACTCAGGAACGAATCCTGAACATCCACCAAAAGCCAAGGTGAACTTTGATTCTTCATCGGGTTCGGGATAAGTGCGAAAACCGAAGTCCACATCTGGAATCTCAATTTTCTCTCCGTTTACAAACACATTATATGAAAAATAGGTACCTGGCAACAGTCCATCCAACTCTATTACACCGACAAAGCGATTTTCCTTTTTGGTAAGAATAGATTCACGCCCTGAATGACCGGAAATTTGAACTGCCACTTCATGAGGCCCATCCGTACGAAACCAAAAACTTACACTCGTATCCGTAACCCTGCCCAACATAGGTCCATGTACAATAGGTGATGGAGAAACTTTTATTTTCCACTTTTT
The DNA here is from genome assembly GCA_018675995.1 of Opitutia bacterium. Lineage (GTDB taxonomy): Bacteria > Verrucomicrobiota > Verrucomicrobiia > Opitutales > Seribacteraceae > Seribacter. Next base: position 10,323 of record JABGWZ010000179.1, read on the forward strand.
AAAATCCGGATGCTCACGAAGGGGTGCCAACCATTCCCTAGGTTCTGCCAAAAGACGTTCAAAAGGAAGGCCCAGTCTGACTGCATCACGGGCAGACTCCAAAGCTTTTTCCACTTTTCCTTCCCGCAAGAGACAAAGGGTGGAAATAAATCCTTTTTCCGCCGGATCGGTGTGCTTCTTTCCGTTCTTTAATTCATAATAGGCTTTTTCTACTTTATCCTCTGCTAAGTAACGGAAGGCATTTCGCTCACGGTCATGCTGACCGAATAGGAAAGAATTAAATACACCTAGAAACACTAGAATACTAATAACCAGAGAAGGCAAAAATTGGATGCTGTTTTGGATCATAAATTATATGGTATTTAAATTTTGATAAAAATGTCAGAAAAAAATCAACAACCTAAAATTTCTTGAGTTCTTGAATAATGAAGTCCGTAACTTCCTGAGCAGGCATATCTACCCGGACATGTAAGGCTTCACTTAATTCAGGTTCTTCTAACACTTCAAATTGGCTACGAAGAAGATCGGCTGGCATAAAATGGTTTTTCCTTTTCGCCATCCGATTCATCAAAATTGATTGAAACGCATACAAATAAATGAGTTTTATCTCCGCTCTATTGGTTCCTAAAATCCCTCGACTTTTCCGGGAAAGTGCGGAGCAGGTAATAACACATTGAATTCGTTGCTCCAAGTTACGGTCGATTTCTTTTCTTATAGATTTCAACCATGGTTCACGTTCCTTTTCGGTTAACGGTTCTCCCATCGACATCTTTTTAATATTAGTTTCGGAATGAAAAGAATCTCCTTCCATGAACCTAAAGTTCATGATCTCCGAAAGTTTTTCGCCAATTGTGGACTTCCCCGAGCCACATACGCCCATCATAATTATAACCACAGAACTTTTCCTAAACTCTTAGGGTTACCAAGCATAAGTTCGACGGTTACCGGAATTATGGATTAAGAATTACTTTCATCAAACCAGGTTCCCGGCCATACAATCGTTCAAACCATTCAGGTCCTTCTTCAAGAGCTGCCTTTGCACTGATCAAAGGGTCCACCTGAATCGAACCGTCGGCCATCAATTCGATACACTTAGGGTACTCACCTGCAGAAGCACATGTACCGAATAAAGAAATTTCACGGGTGACTACTGACTGCAAAGGCAATTCAACCTCGGGAGCAAGATTTCCTACCATAACTACCGAACCTCCTTTCCGTACTGCATGAATACTAAGCTGGACAGTTGGAGTGGCTCCCACTACCTCAAAACTTTTATCCACACCCTGCCCTCCAGTTTCATTAAGAATAAAACTCAATGCATCCACTTCCTGAGAATTGATTACCTGAGTGGCACCCAACTTCTTCGCCAAGTTAAGACGGTCGTTATCCATATCTACCGCAATAATTTCACGACAACCTGCTGAACGGATTGCTTGGATTAAAAGCAACCCGATCATACCGGCTCCAACCACAAGTGATTTGTCCCCACTATCAAATGAAATTCTGCCCACAGCATGAACAGCGACTGATACCGCCTCAATCATTGCCGCATGCTCAAATGGAAAAGTGTCCGGTAACTTATAAATTATATGACTGGGAACGGCTACAAACTCAGCAAAAGCACCATGCCTACGATAATCTTCACAGGACACTCCCAGAACCATTCGGCTATCACAAAGATTCACCTGCCCTTTTTTACAATAACTGCACTTTCCACAGTAAACAGTTGAATCAAATGTGACCCGATCCCCTTTGGAAAAGCCTGAAACTTCTGACCCACATTCCTCAATTAAACCAGCAGCTTCATGGCCCATAATAAGTGGTGGGATCCTTCGACCACTACTTCCGTCATACCCATGAACATCACTCCCGCAAATTCCACATGCTTTCACCCGAATTAGAACTTCATTCTTACTAAAATGGGGGATTGGAGAGTCTTGAATTTCAAGTTTCTTGAGATCGGTGAGCATCATTGACTTCATCACTGTTTGTTTACCAGGGGGATTTAAAAGCCATTCCCTTTGATCGATGTCCTGATTCTCATCAGATACATATCAGCCGTTATATAGAGTGTAGATCCATCATCTCCAAAGGCGCAATTTGCGGTACGTTGGCCAGTAAGAATAGTACCC
>JABGWZ010000210.1 GCA_018675995.1 Opitutia bacterium
TGTGGGTCTTAAACCTTTTTTCCTTAGGGCAGAATAAAGTGCGCGTTTGTGATTTTCAGAAATATCATAACTCATAACATAACATCATACCTCTCCAATAACTACTCGCAAGCAGTAAAATGGAATTATTCTAATTATTGATTAGATTTTGAATATTAACCACTAAGAAAGAGTAGTAGCCAAAGTCAATAATCGGTAAAAGTGAAAAGTCCCCATAAAAATGTGGTCTTGTTTCCACTGAAATCTCTACGGTACCAAACTTCTTCTGATTGTAGGCGAATTGTCCCCGCATCAGTAGGTGCAAAGGAATTGGGAGAATGAGTTAATGCTCCTGCAACATTGATGTCAGAAGAAATATATTTTTTGAAACCAGGGAAAAGTTTACATCCTGATGTTGTAAAACACATGCCAAACAAAATTGCTAACACAATGAATCTGTAAGTTTTGGATAAGTGTTTTTTCATTTTGGAATAAAAATAGTCTTACGAAATCAAGTCAACTTACAATTACATTGAGTTCATCCAATTCTTCATTGTCGAACTAAGTTAATATCGTTATAGAAATACATATGGTTAGTGAAAATACTTTGATCGATGAAATCGTATCCTTGTGCAAGCGTCGGGGTTTTGTGTTTCAGTCTTCAGAAATTTATGGAGGGTTTAATGGCTTTTTTGACTACGGTCCTTTAGGCGTTGAATTAAGGCGAAATATTAAAGATGCCTGGTGGGATGATATGGTGCGCAGGCGAGATGATATGGTCGGATTAGATTCAGGTATTATTATGAATCCGGAAATTTGGAAAGCATCCGGACATGTGGACGGATTTTCCGATCCAATGGTCGATTGCAAAGACTCTAAGATGAGATACAGAGCCGATCAACTTTTTGCAGCTGAAATAAAAGTAGATGGTGATTCATTAGGATGGGTCTGCTTATTGGAATCAATTTCGATGCAGGATGAAGCGGAAAAAAAGGCAGAACTCATTAAGAGAAAGGCAGCTAAGCAAGGGAAACTTGAAGCAGTAGATTTGCGTCCTTTTGATGAGTTAACCCAGGATGAGCAAGCTCAGGTACCTTCACCTGCCACCGGAAAGGTTGGTGCTTTGACTGAGCCAAGAGATTTCAATATGATGTTTGAGACGAGTGTGGGGGCACTTAAGGATGGTTCCTCTACTGCTTATCTTAGACCAGAGACGGCACAGGGAATATTTGCAAACTTTAAGAATATTGTTGATACAGGAAGAGTTAAATTACCTTTTGGTATTGCTCAGATTGGAAAAGCTTTTCGAAATGAAATTACCCCAAGAAACTTTATTTTTCGCTCAAGAGAGTTCGAGCAAATGGAAATTGAATACTTTATTCCTCAGGGCGAGGAAGTTTGGCAAAGATATCACCGGGAGTGGATAGATACTCGACGGTCTTGGTTCGGTAGCATTGGGTTGACTTCTGAGTACCTCGGAGAAGAGGTTCATCCAAAAGAAAAACTTGCCCACTATGCAAAGGCTTGTACTGATATTACATTTAAATTTCCATTTGGTGAGCACGAACTGGAGGGGATTGCTGCAAGAGGTAATTTCGATTTATCCCAGCATCAAATTCATTCGGGTAAAAATTTGGAATTTTTTGATGAAGGTACCAAGCAGAAATTTTTGCCACATGTAATAGAGCCAAGCCTTGGGGTTGATAGAACATTTCTCGCTGTTATCTGTTCTTCTTATCAGGTTGACGAAGTTGAGGGGGAAAAAAGAACTGTCCTGCGTTTTCACCCTCGGGTGGCTCCGATTAAGGTTGGAGTTTTCCCTTTAGTAAAAAATAAGCCGGAGCTTGTTGATAGGGCTCGAAAACTTTATTCGAATTTACAGCAAAGATGGAATGTCATCTATGATCAAAGTGGAGCGATTGGACGAAGATATAGAAGAATAGATGAGGTCGGTGTCCCCTTCGGAGTAACAGTTGACTTTGATACTATTGAGGGAGACGGATCAGTCACTCTTCGTGATCGTGATACTACAAATCAGCAAAGATTATCCGAGGAGGATTTATTTTCATATTTGGAGGAAAAGATAAACCTTTAAGCACTCAACTTCCAATCTTCCAAAACCATTTGGGGTGTTTTTCTGCCATTCCAATGGTTCCATCTAAGTTTAAAGGCAAGGTCTAATGGGGTGGAAGAAGATGGCATGTTCTCAGACATGTTCCAAGCAATTCCTGAAATGTTTCTTACTCCATTAAAAACGGAAAACTGAAAGTGGTTTCCTGACCCAACTTTTTTAGGTTCATGGGCAAGCAAAACATTTTTAAGTGCCAAAACCGGTTCTGGGTTTTCCTGACCAAATGGAGCCAGTTTATTTAAATCATCTAGTAGGCTGTCCTGAATTTCACTTTCTTTGATTGTTGCTGCAATTTTAAGGCTAGGTTCTGGAAGTTTTCCATTTGTTTCTACCTCGACACATTGGACGAAAGATTTTTTGAATTTTTCCAAGTTCTCTTCATTCAGGCTCAGACCTACAGCTGCAGGATGTCCTCCCCAGTGCGTGAGTAGTTCTTTACATTGGTTTAGTATGTTCATCAGGTTTACTCCTGCAACCCCTCTACCAGAGCCTTTGTATTCGCTTTCTGACCTGGCAAGTACAATACAGGGTTTACAAAGCGAGTGAGCGAGTTTCCCCGCAACAATTCCTACAACCCCGGGGTTCCATGCATCTCCTTCCCCACAAGCAACTACCGCTGGTTTTTCACTAAATAAATTATTTGCCTGGTTTAGAGCTTCTTCAGAAAGGTTTGATTCAATAGATTTTCGCTCTTCGTTGTACTCATTCATTTTTTTTGCCAATGCTTGACAATTATTTGGATCAGTTTCCAAGAGTAAGGAAATAGCCAAATCAGGGTCATCCAATCTCCCGCAGGCATTGATGCGTGGGGCGATTTTAAATGCTACATCTTCACCCACAAGTGATGTATTTTCAACCTTAGCCTCCTTTAAAAGGGCTTGTATACCTATACCTGATTGTTGACTTAAATATTTAAGTCCAAAGTTAGCCAGAATTCTATTTTCATTTTTGAGTGGAACCAGGTCTGCTATTGTACCCAATCCACTTAGACCAATAGATTCTTTTGGGCTTAATTCTAATGCAACTTTATTACCGTCTTGCCGTAGTTTTTTTAGCATTCCGTGAATCAGTTTAAAAGCAAGCCCAGCGGTACATAAAAACCTCCACGGTTCGCCGTGATCTTTGCTTAAATGAGGGTTAACTAAAATTGCATTACTCGGTAATTTTTCTTTAGATTGGTGATGATCAACAACAATTAAATCGATTCCTCTTTCTTCGAGGTATTTGGCTTCATTGCTCGAATTGGTACCACAATCGAGAGCAATAACAAGGTCTACTTCTCCCATTTTTAGTCCACGCTCAAGTACTTTTTCGCTTAATCCATAGCCTTCGGTTTTTCTTTTTGGGATAACATGAAATGGGTTGGAGCCTAGCTTAGTTAAATTTTTTTTGATGATCACTGTTGAGGTTATGCCATCAACATCATAATCCCCAACGAGAAGAATCGTTTCTTTTTGTTTGAGTGCCTCGCAAATTCTTTCGACTGCTTGAAGCATTCCTTTTATTTCGAAGGGATCAGTAAAATGAGCCAATTTGGGATCGAGGAAGGATTGTGCTTCCTCTGTAGTTTTTATTCCGGTCGAAACAATAAACCTAGATAATATAATAGAGATATCGAGCTTCTGACTTAACGACTCAACTGTTTTTCTTTCTTGCTGGTCTTCAATCCAACGCATTTAGTTTTTGGTTGGAATGAAATGCTGGAACACTATTTGGTTGTGGATGTCTGCCACTCGTAATTTGGCAGAATTTCACCTTCTTCAACATGCTTACGATCACCTTTATGCCAACGAAAGAAGATAGGACTAGCAATAAATATAGAAGAGAATGTGCCAGTTAGAATACCAATAACAAATACAAAAGCAAAATCGTTTATTATTCCGGCACCAAAAACCCAAAGTGAGACTGCAGCAAGTAATGTTGTTACACTCGTTAAAATAGATCTGGAGAGTACTCGGTTAATTGCAATAGTAATTATTTTCTTCAGACTTGTAACCGGATTCATTTCGAGTTCTTCCCGAATTCTATCGAACACGACGATCGTATCATTTATCGAGTAACCCACTATCATTAAAATTGAGGCTATCATAGGTGCTGTAAATTGACCTGAGCAGAGAGCTCCATCAGTTAAGTAACCAATTAAGACAAATAAACCAACAGTCATTGCTACATCATGAACCGTTGCTGCAACTGCACCAATCGCAAATCCCATTTCAAAACGAATAGCTACATATAGCAAAATACCTAACAAGGCCACCAAGACAGAAATAACGGCATCCCATTTGATTTGATTACTTACTGACGCTCCGATGTTACTTAATCCCTCCTCTGCTAATTTGGCATCAGGATAAGTTTCATTTAGAATATTTAAAGCAATCCTAGCTTTGCCTGTTTCGGTTTGTAGGACGAGACGCGATGATCCTTCACCTGTTCCAAGCTCGGAGCGATAAACATGCTGAACTTCACCAACTTGTTTTGCAGCCTGCAAGCATTCATCAATTTCTTCAGGTTTTATTTCCATTTCAAAGGAGGCGACAAGCTCCTCACCACCACGAAAATCAATACCTAATATTTTATCCTTGTTAGAGTAAACTGAATAGATTCCAACCGCAACGATTGCCCAAGATATTAAGAATGCAGGCTTACTAAATTTGTGAAAATTAATTTCGGATCGGTTGTCCCCTTTATTAATTCGTTGAAGACTGATTAAGTTTTTAACACCAATTTGGAGCAAAACATTCATGAGAAGTTTGCTTATGAAGAGAGCACAAAAAACTGATGTTACAATACCTATGGCTAAAGTAATACCAAACCCTTTCACTGGACCAGTTCCCAGCCAAATAAGAATGGAAGCGGTGATCAATGTGGTGAAATTAGCATCAATAATTGTGGAGAATGCTTTTGCATACCCCCCTTGCAGGGCATTCTCGCTAGTCTTACCTGCTTTTAATTCTTCTCTGATTCTTTCGAAAATAAGAATATTAGCGTCAACCGCCATACCGACCGTAAGAACAAGTGCAGCCATACCCGGTAGAGTGAATGTGGCTTGAAATATACCTGCAAGAATAGCTACAACAAGTATGATATTCGTACCCACCGATAAGACTGCAACAATACCTCCGCCCTTGTACCATGAAACCATAAATGCAATTACAAGTACGGCACCAAGTATACAAGCATTCATACTGCTTGTAAGAGCGCTTGATGCAAGGGTGGGGGAAACCTCATACTTTTCCCCAATAGTTAGTGAAACTTTTAGTGGGTTATTTAGAATATCAGAAAGCATTTTAGCTTCTCTGTAACTAAAGTTGCCATTAATTACTGCACTGCCACCATCGATTCGGTCTTTAACAGTTGGAGCACTTTCGAGTTGGCCATCTAGGACGATTGCCAGTCGACCTAAAGATCCAGTTGCGGGATCATTTGAATTTGCAATATCGCCGGTTAGGTCAGAAAATATCTTACCACCATCAGGAGTGAAGTCTAATCCAACCTCCCAACCACCCATTTGATCTTGTCTCGGGTATGCTTCTTCAATTATTTCACCATCTGCTGACCACAACCTACGAACCCACATTGGGCGTTCATTTGCAGTTGCATCACTGCGTAGCATCGCAATGTAGGGAATTCCTTCATCATCAGTCCACTCCTCGCCTTCTTGAATCGGCACGGTTGCTTGCGAATTTACATTAACGATCCTAAATTCAAGCTTGGCGGGTTTTTGTAATTCCTCAATGATCCCGGGGTCCTGCTTCGTTGTCCGATCAGGAATCTGAATTTCAATCGATTTATCACCTTTTTTCCTGACCGAGGTTTCTGCTACCCCAAAGGCGTTAAGGCGTTCGCTCATTATCTCTACAACCTTATCCATCGGAGTCTCCCCGGAAAGTTCGGTCTCGCTTTCATTTGTGTCGGTAATCTCCATGGTGAAAGCGATTCCACCTCTAAGATCAAGACCTCTCTTAATAGCAGCCTGCGAGTTTTTTAGGAGAGTTCTCAAAACAAGGTCGTTCCTTTTGTCTCTGTCTTTCTCATGACTCGAGCGAATACCAGGTTTTACCCAAAAGGGTAAAATTCTAGACCCGATTGTCGGAAGTACTCCCACGGGAGGCTTGAAATAGGCTGCGTAATCCAACCGGTTTCTTTTTCCATATGACCGAAGCGATCCGTAGTCTATAGCTTGGTCATCTGGAAGCTGATTGCGTAAATTTTCGATAACTTCAGCAAAGCTTTCGTGCCCAACATGGTCTGATGCATTAGCATCAGAACTAACTTGTCCGAGAGCATACTCTCCCAACTCCCTATCTTCGAAGGGAGTAATAAGGGAAAAAGATATCAAAAGGATAACGAAAGCAAAAAGAAGCTTCCACATTGTTGGCTTATTCATAACTGTAAGAGGAAGAGAGGGACGAAATTAAAAAGAGTAAATCAGTCGACTTTAGCCGAGATTGCTTCTTTTGAAATTTCAACTTTCACATTCTCGGCAACACGAACGACAAAGCAATTGTCTTTGACTCCAGTAATGGTTCCGTACATTCCACCAACTGTCTTAACTTTTGCACCTTTATCTAATGCTTGGACCATTTTTTCATGCTTTTTCTGTTTTTGTCGTTGCGGGCGAATGAGCAAAAAGTAAAAGGCAACGAAGATGAGAATCATCGGAAGGAAGCTCATTAAGCCACTTTCGCCAGGTTGACCACTAGGAGGAGCCATCGCTAGGACTTCACCACAGAAGGATTGTGTTGAGATAAACATAATTGAAATTAAAATGGTATATCTAAGAGCAGTTAACATGTAATGGCAAGCATCTAAGCTCTTAATGAAGGCTAGTTGGTTTCCAAATCTTTATCTTCTTTCAGCTTGGAAATGAATTTGTTATTTAAGCCAGTAATGTGAACATCTCTCTGCGGGAAGGGTATTTCAATTCCTGCATTTTTAAAACGGTCCCAAACGGCCAACATTACTTCACTTTTGATATTGCCTACACCATTTGATGGATCGTCGATCCAAAATCTTAGCTCAAGATTAATGGAGTTATCTCCAAATCCAGTTAACAAGCATCTTGGATCTGGATCTTGAAGAATTCTAGGAGCCGACTGTGTCGCATCAAGGCAGAGCTCAATCGCTTTTCGAGGATCAGCATTATATGCAATGCCAATTGGGATTCGTACCCGTACATTCCGGTCGCTAAAAGACCAATTTATCACTCTATTAGTGATTAAGTCTTCATTGGGAATTAAATGCTCTTTGCCGTCTCTTGTAATAACTGATGCATAGCGTGCTCTTAATGAGTTGATCCAACCATATGTACCTTCTATCTCAATAACATCTCCAGGTTTGATTGAACGATCGAGTAAGAGGATTAAACCACTTACCAAGTTCGAAACAACTTTTTGCAGGCCAAAGCCAATACCAACACCAATAGCACCACCAAGAATAGCAAAGGAAGACAAATCCAAACCTATTGTGGAAAGGGCAATTGCGAAGCTCACAAAAACCAAAAGTACTCTAAGTATTTTGGTCAGCAGAACCTGAAGAGATGGAGGCAAATGAGGAAGTTTTTTAATCTTTTTCTCACCTGATGTTCCTAGCAGAGAACTGCCCCAAAGGAGAACAAGTAAAATGACACCGCCATTTAAAATATCAAGAACTGAAATTCTTCGATCTCCAATATTAAATGCTAGATGATTGAGCAATTCTATTGTAGTTTCTAATAACCCAAAGCTTTGCAATGCAGCCAAGCCAAATGCAAGTACTGCGATTAATCGAATCCATGCCCTACTTTTAATAAACCCTGAAACCATTCTGTAAATTGCCCATGCTCCGGCAGCACTTGTAAACGGACGAATTAATTCATGGGAAGAAATCGAAAATCTTTCAACTAATGCAACGGAAAGCAGGCAAGAAATGAGTAGGTAAATAGGAGCTACCATTCTTGCCAAGTTTCCCCATAATAATTTATTGAAATCGTTCTTAGCAGAGTCTTTTGAAATCCCGAGTAGAAGAGGTTTGGTGATTTTCGTAAGAACAAAAACAAGCAATATCAATCCAATCAAAACTGCGAATTGTAATTGTATGCCTGGATCCATCCAAAGTTTCTCCCAGTTTTTCCAATCCACTTTTCCAATCACTTGATTCATACTGTATGAATTAAGAAGTATTTATAAGAAATGAAGTAAGCACGAACTTGCGATTATTTATTAATGAATAGGGTTAAGCCAACTTGAAAGCAACCAATTATAAAGCCCAGTACAGCACCGATTATTTCTATAAAGCGAAACTCTTTTTTCATGATTGCAAAAAGAATCTGTTCAAGTTTGTCAGAGGAAAAAGCTTCAACTTTATCCCTCACTAATTTCTCAACATCTATATTCTCCTCCAACCTTTCTCTTATATCTTGAGAGAAGTCGGTTAGGAAATCCTGTAACTCAGATTTGAATAAATTTGTTACTTTTTCAACCATGTCATCGGTTAGAAACATAGCTAACATAGGGAAGCTTTTAACGAGCTTGTTCCGGATAGTTTTTTCAATTCTTTTACCAATTAATTCCATTGATTTTTCCGACTTAGCTATGTCTTCGATTTTTTTAGTAATATCGCCAATTGAAAAAAGTTCTTTAGCAACAAGTGACCCAAGCTTTTCGGCTAATGTTTTTTGTCGCTTTGGAAATACCCCGTGGATGGAAATTCCGAGTACATTAATCGGAACTTTAGGGTGAAACAGCATCTTCACAGCAAGATAGTTTGTGAGCCAACCAATGATTGCTGCAATAATTGGAAGTAAGAATATAATTGGAGACATTAGGAATTAGAATTCAAGTTTTAGTCTGGATTTTTTGTCTGTCGAAAAGCTCATGTAGAAACTCTTTATTATTTCATACCATCTTTTTATTTTTTCACTACCCTTTTCTTTTAATAGAAAACAAAAAAAATTAAATGCTAGGAATATAGTCTAAGTTATTTCTAGACATAAAAAAACCGCCAAAGCGGTTAAAGTCGAAATTTATGATTATCGACTAGCTGTTATCCTTTAAAATCAGAGATGCAGAATTAATGCAGTACCTTAAACCAGTAGGTGCTGGCCCATCCGGGAACCTATGACCTAAATGGGAGCCGCAATTGGAGCAGAGTGTTTCCTCACGAATCATGCCGTGACTTTTATCTGAATTGATGTTTATCGAATCAAAAGAGTAAGAATCATAAAAGCTTGGCCATCCTGTGCCAGAATCGTATTTGGTATCGGACGAAAAAAGTGGGGAATCACAGACTGCACAGTTGTAAGTGCCTTTTTCTTTACAATCCCAGTATTTGCCTGTGAATGCTCTTTCCGTTCCCCCACCACAGCAAATCATCTTCTGTGATTGATCAAGGTGTTCGGTTTTGAACCCGTTTTTTACCTTATTCAGGGAGCCACTCATAACTATTAAATTATCTTTTTCTTCTCGAACCGAATGATACCTGTCTTCCAAATCCCCTGTTTCTTTTTTTGGAAACAACAGCACCTGTAGGTGCTAGGCTTTCCTGAGTTTCGCGATAGGAGAAATCATCAATGAATTTACGAGGCAATGGGTTTCCAAGTAATTTTTCGATGGATTGGACTAACGGAATTTCTTCCGGTTTGCACAAAGTAAAGGCCTCTCCTTCAGTACGAGCTCGTCCTGTTCTTCCAATTCGATGGACATAGTCTTCAGAGTGTTGAGGGACATCGTAATTAATGACATGCGTAACATTTGATATATCTAGACCTCTTGACGCAACATCCGTAGCTGAAAGGATTTTAACTTTTCCATCTTTAAAGTCCTGTAAAGCAGACATCCTGTCCTTTTGCTTAAGGTCGGAATGAAGTACACGAACATCTTGTCCATGTTCAGTAAGCCATCGACTAATCTTATCTGTTCCTCTTCTCGTTTGAAAAAAGATGATCAAGCTGTCGAAGTCAATGTTTCGGAGTAGTGCGATTAGTAGGTCAAATTTTTGAATTGCTGGGACAGGATAGAGGGCATGGGTAACAGTTTCAGCCGCAGAGATTTTAATATCGATTTTTGCTTCTGCAGGATTGTCTAGAGCCCATTTGGACAATCTAACAACTGCATCCGGAATTGTGGCAGAAAAAAGCAAAGTCTGACGTGAGCGGGGTGTTTTTTGGATTATCTTGGTAACATCTTCAACAAAGCCCATGTCTAGCATTCGGTCTACTTCATCGAGGATAAGAATCTCAATTTTTCCAAGAGAAAGGTTACCCTGTTGAATATGGTCCAACAGTCTGCCGGGTGTTGCTACAATAATATCTGGGTTGTTTTTTAATTCATCTAATTGCTTTCCGTATTTCACACCACCATAAAGTAAAGCCATTTTCAGTCCCATGTGCTTGCTATATTTACGGAAGTTTTCTTCGATTTGGATTGCCAATTCCCTCGTGGGGGCGAGGGCCAGTGCCCTACATGCACCGGGCTTTGCTAGGCGGTGTAAAGTGGGTAGTGCGAATGCAGCAGTTTTTCCCGTTCCTGTTTGTGCCGATCCTACCATATCCCTTCCTTCTAAAATTGGGGGGATTGCCATGACTTGGATAGGAGTTGCATCTTCATAACCAAGTTCGTCAATGGCTTGAAGGACTTCTGGGCATAAGCCTAATTCTTTAAAATTCATTGTAACATAATTGGAAAAGGGAATTCTTCTCCTTGCATAAAGTTATAGCTAAAGCCTAAATCTAGGAAATGAGCGAGGACAAAGAACAAAAACCCTACCGTGGGCGTATCGCACCAACGCCGACTGGATATTTGCATGAAGGGCATGCCAGAACTTTTCAGATAGCATGGGAGCGGGCAAGGGATAGAAAGGGTAAAATTATTTTTAGAAACGATGACCTTGATCAATCACGTAGCAGAAAAGAATTTACATCTGCAGCGATCGAAGATCTTCGTGCTATGGGAATTAATTGGGTCGAAGGACCTGATTGTGGAGGTAAATTTGGTCCATATAATCAAAGCGAGAGAGCAGAAAAGTATGTCAGCATACTTTTGAAATTGGCAAACAATGGGCTAGTTTACCCATGTACGAAATCCCGAAAGGAAATTCAGTCATTTGGAATGAAAGCTAAGGATTGGAATGAATACTTATTTCCACAAGAACTTGGCCCAAGAGGAAAAAAGTTCACTAATGATCAGGTCTCCCTCCTTGCGAATTGGCGATTTCGAACTCAATGGAGCGAAAAGGTTAGTTTTTTGGATGGTCGAAAAGGAGAGCAAACCTTCGAA
>JABGWZ010000171.1 GCA_018675995.1 Opitutia bacterium
ATATCTTGGAATACTTTACTTTTTTGGACAGGGAGTAAACCAAGACTACAAAGCAGCTGATATCTGGTTTAGTCAGGCAGCAAAATTAGGAGATGAAGAATCTTCAAGATATTTAAAAGCTGTTAAGCAATTTTACTAACCGTTAATTTATAAATTTCCTTATTAACTAACAGTTTTGCATCATGGAATTTGAACTTAACTTCAACTAAACTAATAAAATTATAATTAAACTATTTAGCCTGGGATTCTAAAAAGTCTCAAATATTTTCGATCTGGAGCATAATTAATTTAATTTGGATTCAATACCCAACTACAAAATATTTACTGTGCCCATTCAGCATCTCTCAAATCTAATACAATGCTGTTTGCCCCTGGATTAAGTCTGACCGACTTTGACCAAACAACACCTACCTGACCAAGGGGCGAAGTTCCAATTACAAAATAGTTCCCTGGTTCAATATCATCTAAATTTGCTTGACCAATAGAATTTGTCTTTAATCTAGCTAAACTATTTGTAGCCAATGCATTTCTAATTGATGATGCTACACCAGGATAACGGTAACCTCTTTGCACGGATCTAGCCCATAGTTCTGCAGTTGATTTAATATTTTTCCCTGCAGGAATCCGGATGCCAGAATCGTTTAAAATAGTATTTAAATCATTTTTGACCAAGAAAAATTCTGAAAAGCCAGCTGGTCTGTTTTTATTATTTAAGAACTGGACTTGAGCACTTAATTGAATACTTGAATCACCTGCCGGAAGTTGTTGGATCGATGGTGAATTTAATACCTTACTACCCAAACCAATTTTCCGTGCATTAGGTAATGGAGTTGTAGGGTTTGCCAAAGAAGAACTCGAGTATACAGGCTTACTTGAAGTTACATATCGCCTGGATCTATCTACATTCGACGGAATGTATTGACTATAAGGTCTTGAGCTAGGAACAGAAACTTGAACATTTGTTGAACCATCATTTAATTTTAAAACCCTGATAGCTTCACGGGCTGAAATCAATGCCTGCTCGAGAGAGAAGATTCTTTTTCTAGAATCATCTAATTCATCATTTAGCAATCCAACCTTAAGGTTAGCAGACTGACCCCTTTCAACGATTTCTTGCTTAATATCTCGAGACTCAGAAAGTTGCTTTCTCAAATCCTCTACCCTAGAACGCTCTTGATCAAGCTGAATTTGTGCCATAAGATTTTTTTGATTTAAGTCGCGTATCCTTCGGTCGAGTTGATCCCGCTCCGGAACAATACTTGGTGCTCGTAACCTTTCCAGTAATTGCTCATTTTGATCTTTTAATTGTGCAATTTCTTGGTTAAGGGCATCAGAGTTTGAAACAACTTCACTCGGAATAACTGTAGGTAGTCCTCTTGTGTTAGACATCGCTTCTCTCAATCGTCTCTCAAGTAAAGCAATTTTTTGAAGAAGATCTTGAGATTCAAACATGGAATTTTGAGCGTTTTGCTTCGCACGAGTTTCATTATTTCTAGCCGATTCCAAAGAACCTTCTAATCTCACAATTTGAGCCCTTAATGCAGCGTTATCTGGACTTAAACCCGGAGCATTCAATTGAGTTAAGGCTAATTGCTCGGTCAATGAAGCGATCCTATTATCACGATCACTAATTACACTCTTTAGGTTTTGATTATCGAGATCCAATTCTTTTAACTCAGAATTTAAATTTGAAATCGCTTCCCTTGATTCGCTTTTGGCATCAGAAAGAGTGATATTTTGTAATCTTGTATTTTCTTCCTCAAGCCGGGTAAGTTGATCTTTTATGTTTCCAAAATTCTCCATTGCATCTTTAAATTCTTCATTCAGTCTCATACTATCATTTTGACTCGCTTCCAATTCCAACTGTAAAGCTTTTAAATTTGGGTCTTCCATCCCTCTTGCAGCAACTAAATCTTGTTGCAAGACAATGAGTTCTTTTTGCAACTCAATAAATTTTGGGTCATTTGCAAAATCAACCTGTTTTTCTGTACTTGGCATCTCCATTTCTGATAACAAATTTTCCATTTCTCGACGCAGATTCTCAGAATTCTTAAGAGCATTACTTAGGTCCCCTATCCTATTTTGGGCATCCTCTTCATTACTTTTAGCTTCGCTAAGAAGTTTTTCCAATTCGGAATTTTGAGGACTTCCCTGTTGAGACTCGACCTCCACAAGCCTTGCCTTTGTTTCTTCCAATTCTGTTTGAACTTCAAAACTATATGACACAGCGTCTTGAAGTTGGGATTGCAACATAGCAATTGATTCATCCTGGTTAGGATTATTTTCAGATTTTGCAGCTTCAAGTTCTGTTTTCAGTAAGTTAATTTCTTCCTGCAAAAGTTCTATATTAGGATTTCCTGATGAACCTTTTTCTACATTAGAAATTTTAGCTTCTGCAGTTTCAAGTTTTTTGGCAAGTAATTCGACTTCTTCTCGAAGAAATGAAGCAGCTTCAAGCTCTGCTTCTTTTTCAGTCATATCGATAATAGCATTACTCAATTCTTCTTCTAATTCTTGTTGTTTATTATCTTTTTCCTCCAACAGAGCTTTTAGTTGTATAATTTCATCTGAGTTCGTTGATTCGCTCTTAAATTCTACCACTTGAATTTTATCCAACTTAGCTAGTGCATTAGCCAACTGATCTTCAATTTTCCTTCTCTGAGTTCCTTCTAGTTCAGTTTTAGCTAACAAGTTATCAATTGTTTGCTGTGCTTGCAAAAGTTCACTTTCCATTGCGACGATACCCTCTGCTTGAACTAAAGAATTCCCGGGGTCTTTATTCGATTGAGCCGATTTTGCCTGAATTTCGTCAAGCCGTACTATTGTATTATCAAGTTGATTCTGTAAATCACTCCTTTTTGTCTGTTCGGAATCTAAAGAATTCTCTAATTTTGATATAGTATCCTCTGCTAGTTCCAGTTCTTCAACGACTTTTGCAAATTGATCCGAAGATATATTTGATTCACCAGGTATTAAATTTCCTTCTTGTGATTTTTGCATCTCAAGAATTCGGTTCTGAGCATCAACTAATTGCTTCTCTAGGTCAGAAACCATGGCAATCTGATCTAAGTCATTACCTTTAGCGTTTTCAGCAGGTGTATTTAATAAGATAGTATCTTTAATCTCACTTTCAAGCCTAGCAATCTCCTCTGCCCTTCCAATATCTCTTGCCTCCAAATCTTCTAGTTTTTTCAATGTCAAAGAAAGTTCAGCCTCCAGAAGATCAACCGTTTTATTTCTAGCTGTACCAGATTGCGCAAGATCTGCCTGCAATTCATTATTTTTGAGTTTCTCTTGTGCGAGTTCCTCCTCAAGATTGATTAAGGATAAAACCCCGTTATCCTCCGCCATTGCGGAACGCTTCTCCAATTCTTCAATTTTAGCCTCTGAAACAGCGAGTTTTTCAATCAAACCAGCATTCGATTTCTTAAATTCAACCCCAGTTCCCATACCCTGCTCTCTTAGAATTGAAATTTCAGCTTCCAAATCCTCTGTTTTCTTACGAAGAGCTAGTTTTTCATCATCAGTTTGCTGTAAGTCAAGTAACTGAGACTCCATGGAATTTGCCAATTGAGAACGCAAATTATCTACCTCAAGATTCACTTTTTCAGCATCCTCCAAACTTTCCTGCAAAATCCTAATGGTGCCTAACGCTTCCTGCAGTTGAGCTACGGCTTGATTAGTTTGAACTGACTCACCTAATCCAGCACTTTTCATCCGGGCAATTTCCTCCCGAGCAACAACCAATTCACTCTTCAAGTCTAAGATCAGATCTTTGGTTTCGTTAGTGTAATCAGATTGGTTCTCCTGTTCGGCGAGAAGTTGGTTACGAGTGTCTTCAAGTTGGTTCTCTAAAGAACCGATCATTCTTGCAGAATCATTTTTGTATTGCTCGGTTTCTTCCAAAGCAAAAACAAGCTCAACTTTAGCTTGATTAAGCTCTTCTTTAAGGGAATCAACTACCTGCTGAAGGCTACTAGATTGAGAGCTCTGTGTTTCCTTGGTTTGATCTAAAACTGAATTTAAATCCTCTAACTGTCCTGCGATGACCTTAACAACTTCCAATTCTTCCTTAAACTTTTTGGCTTCCTCTTTTGTTGCCCTTAACTCAACATCCTTCCCCTCCATTTCTGCCTCTTTTCGTGCCAATTGATCAAGTACTCTTTTTTGACGAAGAACAGCTGATTCCAATTCAACTTTAAGACCATTGATTAATTCTGAAGCTTTAGTTTGCTCAGACTCAAATTGTTCTGACATGAGTCTGATGCGCTCTTCAGAACCTGCAAGATTTTTCTCCATTTCCTCAACAAAGGGAATCGTCGGCAGTTGGCCACTTGAAAGGTTATTAAGCGAGCTTTCAGTTAATTGAGCATCTTCTTCAAGCCTTTGTATAGTAGAAGCAAACTCAAACTCTTCCTTTGCCATTTTCTCTTTAGTGTTTTCAAGAACTTGTTCTGTTTTCTTCAAGGCTAATTGAGAAGCTTTTAATTCCTGCTCAAGAAAAGCAACTCGATCAATTAATTCCTTTCCTTCCTGACGACTCATGGATTTTGCATTTCTAACTTCTCTCTTAGCATCATTTAACTCGATTAGAAGTTTGTTAGCGTATTCAGGATTTGAGTCTCGTCCGCTTCTTTGGTTAATGAGCTCAATTGAACTTTTCAGCCTGATTATTTGTTTTTCAAGTTCTTTCTTGTCACCAAGTTCAATCTGCATCCTTGTTATTTCACCAAGGGCTTTCCTTAGTTCATCCTGCATATTCAGATATGATTTTTGAGTAGGATCTGTAGGAGCAGTTTTTATCATTTGTAACGCTCTTCTAGCGTCGTTTAATTCTCTCTCAAGCGATGCAAGTCGAACAGAATCAGCAACGGAATTGATTGTGGCTGACTTTGCAGAATCAAGCTCTTTCCTAGTTCTCTCAAGCTCACTGGTTATAGAGCGAATCATCGCCGTAGATCTTTCTTGTTCTACCAATAATGCTTTCTTGGAATTCCTTAAATCTTCTTGGGCAGTTCGTAATTCTTTTTCCAACCTACTTATTTTTACAGTAACACTCTTTGCAGTTGGCAAATCCCCATCACCTGCCTGCCATAAGCTGTCCCTGGACTTTACAAGTTCATTGGATAATTGCTCTGATTCACCTAACCTTGAACGAAGGGAAACAATTTCTCTGTAAGCTTTTCTAAGATCTGCCTGCATATCTGCAGTATCAACAGAAAGCTCAGTCTGTACGGATTTAGATGCAGCCAATTCAGTCTTCAATCTAGTAATTACATCAGAAGGTTCGTCCCCAGATATTTGATCCGTTCTTACACGAACCAAACCAGCACTAGTATCAACAGATGGAGTAAAACGACTTGAAAGATTCAACGGTAATTCTTGATCAACCGAACTTACCTTCGAACTGATTGGGGAAGATGCAGTTGTGCTCCGTAAATTTCCATTTTTATTAGGTGGAACAGAAGGCACAGCAGTAGAAAGCAAGTTGTTACTTGCAGACTGGAGTGCAAGGTAAGATTCAATTGCGTCTGAAAGTGCCTTCTGGGAAAGAATAGTGATGGCATCCATTTCGGCTTCGGTCCTTTTCAAATTTTCTTCAAGAACATTAAGTGCTGGCGTAGCTTCCTCTAAACTACTAGCAAAATTATCTTTCAAATCTTGAAAGATGATTTCTGATTCATTTAAACGTGATTCGACAGTTGAGGAAACTTCTTTGATTTCATCAGAACGAATCTGCCATTGTTCATTTGTATCAGTTAGTTTCTTTTGAATGGAAAGAATCGCTTCATCGCCACTATCACCAGTACTGATCAATTGTCGTACATTGCCACTTGCAGATCTTTTAGTTAAGTCAAACTGAGAACCACTCTGATCTTTGTAAACCTTGCTTAGTCGGTCTTTAAGAGTGGCAATCTTGCCGGAAATTAAATCAATTTGATCTTCCGGAGATAAAGACGGTGACTTTTCATCTTGAACTAGTTGGCTAAATGCAAGACTGACCACTCCAATGAAAAACAAAGGAACACCAAGCCATCCTTGCCTGCATATCGAAAGACAGGAAAAATTCATTCATTTATTATGATGTGGAAAGAAAACTAAGCAAGACCCTTATTCTCAAGAAATAAAACCAATTCTTAAAATAAAAAAATATTAAGATGTTTACTCTAAATTAAATTGAACTCTTAGAAAAACTATACTATGAATGTTTTTGTGCCCGGGTGGCGGAATTGGTAGACGCGATAGATTTAGGATCTATTGTCCTAGGGCGTGCGAGTTCGATTCTCGCCCCGGGCACCATTCTTTAAAAAGCATCGCCGAATGGTCCTTGCCAAATTCCCAATACCAGGGAGATGATGGCTAAAGAGATCATACAAGGTTTAAATAATCCATAACTACCCTTTTCCCATATCACAGGACTGTTTTGGTCATTATCATCAGAAAAGCTCGGCTTTGGGTGAAATGTTATTTCGCGAATCCATCCAAAGTAATAATAAATCGAAATCGCCACACCAATAATCATAACGGAAAGCGAAAAATATAACTTAGCCTCAAAAGCAACAGAGATAAGAAGTAACTTAGCAATAAAACCTGCGAAAGGTGGAATTCCGGCCAAAGAACCAATACCACAAACCAAAACAAAGCCCATCCAAGGATGTTTTTTTGCCAAATTTTCGTAATGGAAAAATTCATGATCAGTCTCGTCCTCCAAACGGGCCAATGACATTACTCCGAAAACACAAAATGAAGCTAACAGATATGTGAACAGATAGAAGAAAAGAACCCAAATCGCTCGATCACTGTCTCCGGCAAAATGCATCGATGCCATTACCGCAACCAGTAAGTAGCCTGCATGAGCAACACCGGAAAGGCCTAGCATTCTCTTGAGATTTTGCTGTGCACACGAAGCTAAATTGCCAAAAAGTATGGTGAATGTGGCGACAAACCCAAACAAGGGAAGAAGAAAATCACACATTCCGAGAAAAGGTCCGTTTACTAAGCTTATTAAAACGAAAAATCCAGCTGCCTTTGATGAAACGGCTAAAAATGCGGTTATCGGCATGGGAGATCCATGATATACATCTGCAACCCAAATTTGGAATGGTGCCGCGCCTATTTTGAAAGCTATTCCTGCAATAATAAGAACGACTCCGGCACGCAAAAGCAAATGATCAGGGTTTGCTTCGATTAAATTACCTATATATTGAAAACCAAGTGGATCTTGACCTTCCGCCCCGTCAAAAACGGCGCCCCAAGCTTCCGGACTTGAACCAACACCATATAAGAGAACTATTCCAAAAAGTAAAAGAGAAGAACTAAGTGCTCCGAAAATCAAATACTTAATTCCAGCTTCTAAGGATTTTGAAGAATTTCGGTTGTACGCGACTAGGGTATAAAAGCAAATAGCAACTGTTTCTAAAGATACAAATAACATTACAAAGTTGTTACTTTGGGAAAGTAACATCAATCCTGCAGTTGCCAACATAGTCAGATGATGGAACTCACCCGAACGCAAACTTTTATTTTTAAGGTATTGATTACCCAAAACAGAAACAAGCAGAGAGGAAAAAAGGAAGAAGCTTCTCATTACATCACCCTGAATTCCCTGAGTGAGCATTCCAGAAAATGTATCGCGATCAAATGTATGGTGCCAAACAAGATAATCGAATAAGTGAACCCCCAAAAGGATCGCTTGAAACCCAATCGCAACTAAACCGCAAAGTGAAGTGCTGGATCCAGGTTTACGAAAGAGATCAAGACCTAAAACAAAAAGTGCACCTAAAGCTAAGCTTAGCTCAGGCCAAATTTCAGACCAAATATTCTCGTTTGAAAAAATCAGATAAGCATCCATCTTATTTAATAGAGTTATTTTGGGTTGGAATACCGATCTTATCGGACGAATAATTTGTTAAATTTCCATCTGTTGTAGAATTGTTTAACTTCAATAAACAACAAGGGGGAAGTGAAGTTGTCGTGAGTGAAGGTACACCCGAATACCTAGTTTCTATCTCTGTATCAATACGATCAGATATTCCTCGTGGCCAAAATCCGAGAAAAAGAAGTGCTATCAGAATAATGCCAGCCGAAACGATTTCTTGCGACTTCAAATCTGAAATTGGGTTTTTCTTAACATGTTCAAGTAACTCATCAGAGGGCGAGCCATAAAAAATCTTAGCAATTGCACGAAGTCCAAAAATAGCAGATATTATAATCCCCAAAGCAGCTAACCCGAGGAAAAGATGATGGTCTGGTTCCTGACCTAGAGAAAGGAACACTCCAAATTCGCCCCAAAAATTCCCAAAGCCAGGCAAACCGATAGTTGCAAGTGAGGCAGCAATGAAAAAACAGGCAAGAATAGGAGTTTTTGTCCCTAAGCCACCCATCTCATTCATTTCAAATGTACCACTTCTCTTTTGTATCTGTGTGGCGAGAAGAAACATAACTGAAACCGAAAGACCATGAGCTACCATCAACATGACACCTGCACCTGCACCCAAAGCAGTGCATGCGGCAACTCCAAGAAAGCAATACCCCATATGCATAACAGAACCATAGCCCACCATACTTTTAAGATTTGTCTGAGCCATCGTAACAAAACCGACAAACAAGATATTTCCCAAAGCCAACCACATTAAATATGGGCTCCATTCTCGTGCACCTTCAGGCAGAAGAGGCACAGCAATTTGAATCAAGCCATAGAGTCCAAATTTCTTGAGAACACCAGCATGCAACATTGAAACGGAGGTAGGCGCTGCTTCATAACCCTTTGCCGCCCAAGTATGAAATGGAAAGAGAGCAACGAGAATACCGAAGCCAAAAAGTAGAAGTCCAAAAATTTTGACTTGAGTGGAATCTGCTAGAGCAGTTTCAGCTAAAGCAGATGAGAGTGAAGGAAAGTCAAATTTTTCAGCATCAACTAAAACATTGAGTGCGACTAAACCACCAAGAGAAATTAAGGCTCCCAAGGTCAAGTAGATGGTAATTTCAAGTGCCACGCTGCGCCTGTCCCTCCCGCCCCAAAGTCCGATCATAATAAAGGTAGGAATTAATGCAAACTCATGGAAAAGGTAATAAAAGAAAAGGTCAATACTGGCAAAAAGACCCATTAAGCCAGATTGCATTATAAGTAAAAGGGCTAAATAAAGTCTTAAACGATCAGCACCAGAATGAATTGCAGCAATTCCAGCAGCAAGACCGACAATGCCTGCCATTGCAAACAATGGGGATGATACGCCATTAAGCCCAAGATGGAATGTAATTTTAAGTTCCTGTAAGCCCATCTGGGGGTAAAACACCTCAAAGCAATAACCTCTCATTGCACTATCAAAATTTACAAACAAAATTATTCCAGCAAGAAATGGAAAAAGAAAGCCAATATATGAGATATTTTTAACTACTGAATCTCTTTTTCCCAGACCGCTAAATAAAAGGATTGAACAAAGAGCAGGAACCAAAATTGATCCAAGAAGTAAAGTTTGATGAAATGACATTATAATAACTTTCCTAGTTTCCCAAAAGACCTAATGCATATGCTATGAATGCAATAGTGCCTGAGATGAACCAGAATGCATACGAGTGAATTTTACCATTATAAAATGTCTTTCCAATTAGAGCGAAAAGACCGGCAACCCCAGCGGACCCCCTTACCATGAGACCTGAGATAAAAAGTAGTTCTAAAACCTCAAAAAAGCGGGTTAAAGGATCTTGGATCATCTTCACATAAAAGGCATAAATTTGGTCAAAAAAGAGCTTACTTTGACATAGCGAAAAGAAAAGTGGTGCTTTCACAGAAAGTGGGTCAACTTGATCAACACGACGATAAAGATTCTTCGCTATTATTACTCCTGCAACCCATGCAAATGTACCTAAAACAATCATCCATAAATGATTAGGCATCTCAGTGACTTTTGCGATGTCAGGTAAGATCGACTCAACAATAGCAATAGGGAAGATCGAATGGTATCCACCAACAATCGAGAGAATAGAGAGAAGAATAAGTGGCCCAGTCATCAAAGGACCTGACTCATGAGCATTTGTTGATTTTTCCGAACGAGGATCTCCTTCAAAAGTAATAAAATAGAGCCTGAACATATAAATTGCAGTTAAAATTGCCCCTGCATAAAGAATTATGAAAACTGGTAGATTTAAATTATAGGCGCCGAGAAGAATAGCATCTTTACTAAAGTAGCCAGATAAAAAGTTAACCCCAGAAATCGCAAGGACTCCGATTAAAAATGTGCAAGCAGTTATAGGCATTTTCTTTCGCAATCCACCATAATTAAAAATATCCTGTTCATGATGACACGCATGAATGACTGAGCCTGAGCCTAAAAACATCAGAGCTTTAAAAAATGCATGTGTCATTAAGTGAAAAAGTGCGATTCCAGGCATGCCGAGTCCGAAAGCAGCAGTCATATAACCGAGTTGAGAAAGAGTGGAGTAAGCAAGTATTTTTTTTATGTCTCGTTGAACAAGAGCACAGAATCCCGCATATAATCCCATTGCTGCACCGAGCACAGCAAGGAGTGTTAAGACCTGAGATGTGAACATAAAATCAATCCGTAACAATAAATAAATCCCTGCTGCAACCATAGTGGCAGCATGAATTAATGCGGAAACAGGTGTTGGACCAGCCATTGCATCCGGTAACCATACATGCAATGGAAACTGAGCGGACTTTCCAATAAAACCACAAGCCAAAGCCAAACCAATCGTTGTGGTGACATAATAAGAAGGATATGAATCAACTAGCTGTGATAACTCAATTAAGTTAACGGTATCTGCAATCCAATAGGTAAGTACTATACCAATTAAAAAACCAAAATCCCCAACACGATTAACAATAAACGCCTTTTTGGAAGCCTGCGCTGCCTCATCCGTAGTAAAATAATGAGAAATCAAAAGATAAGAACTAAAACCTACTAATTCCCAGAAAACGAAAATCATGATTAGATTATCAGCAACTGTTATTCCGATCATAGAAAACATAAACAATGACAACCCACCAAAGTACCTAGCCTTAGCATCATCATCGGACATATAACCCAAGCTAAAAATGTGTATAAGGAAACCGACAAAAGAGACCACAAACAGCAATAAACGGGCAGGGGCATCAATTAAGAAACCAAAATTCAATTCCCAATTAGCCAACTTCAACCAAGTTCCTTGCCAAACAAAAGATTCATTCTCACCTTGAAAAATCAGGAAAAGAGAAAACACTAAAATGCCTCCGGAGGTGGCGACTGATAACAATGAAGCAATATTTCCTGAATTACGAAAAAAAAGAAGCGTAACCAGTGCCGAAAGCAGCGGAAGAAGGAGAAGACTGAAAGCAATTGTTTCTGTTTCCATGGTATTAATTTTTCAAAAGTGCTGTATCCTCAGAAAAGACGCTTCTCCTTCTTTTGTACAACGCGACCAAAAGAGCTAATCCCACAGCAACCTCTGTTGCAGCTACTGTCATTATAAAAAAGACAAATAAACTTCCGTCCAGATTAAGGCTCGTCCGGGAAAAGGATACGAGGGCAACATTTACTCCATTCAGCATGAGCTCAAGAGACATAAGAACTAAAAGTAAATTTCTACGAATTAATACACCTAAAAATCCAACTGTAAAAAGTAAAAAAGAAAGAATTAAAAAGTGCTGTGGCGTAATTGTTTCCATTGTTAACGCTCTTCTGTGGGTAACGATTTTTTACTTAAAACAATAACCCCAACCATTGCTCCCAAGAGTAAAAATCCGGCGACCTGAAGAGGAAGCATATATTTTGTAAATAACCCATAACCAAAATTCTTAATGGATGTAGAAAAAAGCAAAGATTCTCCATTTACATAAGGGGACATCTCTATAGATGGCCAACTGCTATTATCACCAATGCCTGTACCGAATAACTGGAGTAAAAGGATGATCAAAATACC
The DNA here is from genome assembly GCA_018675995.1 of Opitutia bacterium. Taxonomy (GTDB): domain Bacteria; phylum Verrucomicrobiota; class Verrucomicrobiia; order Opitutales; family Seribacteraceae; genus Seribacter. Next base: position 11,920 of record JABGWZ010000171.1, read on the forward strand.
TACAGAAACACAACCAGCAAAACCGGTAATCAGTTTTAGGCGAGAAACCTTGCCACCTTCAGGACCGACATCCAAAAGCATTATAATAAAAAGGAATAAAACCATTACTGCACCTGCGTAAACCAACACTTGTAAAATAGCTAAGAAAAAAGCCTCCAAAAGAACAAATAAAGCGGCCACGCTAACTAAAGATATAATCATGAACAAAGCTGCTGAAACTGGATGCCGAGAAAAAACCATTAAAACCCCACCCCCAACTGCCAATGTAGCAAAAAAATAAAAGAGCAAATCAACAGCATTCACGAATGACTCCTTTCTTTAAATGATATAAATATTCTTTCATAACTAGAAAGAAAGCAATCCTAGTGATCGTTTCCATCATCTTCTGCGGATTTTTTTTTATCCCACTTGTAATGAGAATCAGGAAGAGTTCCGCCCAGTTCATAAAGTTTATCTTTTTTATTGATCATTTCTTCCCTAGAATATCCTGAAGAAGAATATTCTTCTTGAAGAAAAATTGCCTCCTCAGGGCATACCTCCTGACAATATCCGCAATAAATACAGCGTAGCATATTTATTTCAAACTCCTTAGGAGCTTTTTCAACATGAGCACGACTGTTATCATCCTCCGAAACTGCACCTGGGGTAATTCTTATAGCTTTGGGAGGACAAACAAATTCACAAAGCTGGCAAGAAACGCATTTTTCGCGACCATTAGGATCTTTAACTAAGGTGGGAACTCCTCTGTAATTCTTTGGTATTATAGGTTTTTCTTCAGGATATTGGAGAGTAACTTTTTCCTTAAACATGTTTGAAAAAGTCGTTTTTAAACCAGTTACTATTTGTGGCAAATAGGTTCTTTCGGACAAAGAAAGAGGCTCGCGAGGTAGTACTACAGTTTTAGCCATATCAAAATTAGGATGCAGGTTGGTCTATCCAAGTGACCAATAAGACATAAAAAATAAGATTTAAAAGAGCAAGAGGAAGCAACTTAGTCCAACCCAAGTTCATTACCTGATCGTAACGGAAACGAGGAAGAGTCCATCGAATCCATATGAAGAAAAAGATTAAAAATATAGTCTTGGCTAAAAACCAACCAATTCCAATCAAAGTTCCTACCCATGTCGAAGGCCAAGGATCTGCGACCCAAGGAAGAAAATGCCAACCACCAAGAAAGATAATCGTAAAAATTGCCGAACCCACAACAATGTGAGCATACTCAGCGACAAAAAAGATTCCAAATTTAAAACCGCCATACTCAGTGTGAAACCCGCCAACCAAATCTGTTTCCGATTCAGGCATGTCAAATGGCAATCTGTTAGTTTCAGCAAACAAGGCGATTAAGAAAATTAGCGCAGACAATGGTTGAACCAATAGTAACCATGGTGCATTTCCCTGAGAATGAACAATGTCAACCAAACTTAACCCCATTGCCCCTGTACCTGGTTCACTTACCCATAAGAAAACAGGCAATAACGAAAGCCCCATAGCTAATTCATAGGAAATCATCTGTGCAGAAGAACGAATGCTTCCTAGAAACGGATATTTACTGTTGGAAGACCAACCTGCTAAAACTATTCCGTAAACTCCCAATGAGGAAATAGCCAAAATAAAAAGAATGCCTACCTCCAAATCAGCAAGCATTAATGGAATACTTTCACCGTCAGATGTAAAAAACTCTCCAAATGGAAGGACTACCATAGTAGTTAATGCAGGAACAAGTGCTACAATCGGTGCTAAATTATAATAAAATTTATTAACATGACCTGGAATAATTTCCTCTTTAAATAAAAATTTCAACCCATCTGCTAGAGGCTGAAAAATTCCCATTTTTTTGAGATAGGGTCCTAAGAAGGGAATATACTCAACAAATGGAAGAACCGTACGGTTAGGCCCTACTCTTCCCTGCATCCATGCACTTACCTTTCTTTCTGCAAGAACCGAGTAACCAGCCATTGTCATGACCGCACCTATCATAAGAAGTGCGAATAAAACCTTTAGACCAACTAGAAACAGTAATTCAAAATCTAGCATTTAATTTTGAGTAACCTTGTTTAGCTTTCTGGGTGAAAAGTGCATCGCCTTCTTTTCAACAAAATCTAAATCACTCCACCTTGTAGAATCTAACTGAATTCCATCTTGAGGTATATCAGTATATTTAATTTTGTGTAAAGGGTTTGTTGAAGATTTACTTAGTTGCTTCCAAATTGAGACAATATCTGAAGTTTGCTCCTTTTCTTGATCCAATGCATTGAGGAAAGATGCAATAATATGAAGATCTGGAAGCAATCCAGCTGGGCCAGGAACAGCTTGTTTAAATTTTTGTAATCTGAAACTCCTGTTAATAAAAGATCCAGATTTTTCAAAACTAGTTAAACTAGGTAAAACAACATTTGCCCTTGAGGATGTCGCATTTTCATGAGTGCCGATATAGATTATAGAGACACCTTTTAATTGATCAGGGGTCAAACCAGAGTTGAATAGATCTTCGCCTACGACTAATAAAGTACTAATAGATTTCTTATCGATAGCCTCTGAAATTTCAGTCAAATCATCAGTTGGGTATTTAGTTGAAAATCCAGTGACCAAGGTACCACGTAGATTCGGTGTACGGTCAGCAGAAACAAGGATACCATCATCATCACCAAAATGTCCTCGTAAAAACTTTTTGGCTTTTGTTGTTTTGGCAAGTTTGGTAAGAAGGTACTGTTCTTCTAAAGAAGAATGACATGAACCGACAATTCCAAGTTTTTTGTCCTGTAAAAAGGTAACGGCCGAATTGATAGCACTTGATAAATCACACTTTTGACTTTCAACAGATGATGTTAACAGACGCTTTTCATTAGTTACTGATTTGTAAAGCTCACGACCACTATCAGCCATCCAACTATCATTGACTGAATCATTCCTACGGGGCGTAATTCTATGAATGACACCCTCTCTACTCGAAACTAATATGTTAGAGCCTGCACTACTCTCAGTACATATGCCCGGTGATTCTTTGAGAAACCAAACTCTCATTTTAAATCTAAAATCGGTACTAGTAAGAGCACCCACGGGACACAAATCAACTGTGTTTAAAGAATAGTTGTTAGAAAGTTCTTTTCCAGGAAAACAGGTAAGTGTCGAAAAACTTCCTCGGTCAACAAAACCAAGGACATCGTCATCAACCACCTCTTGGCAAAAACGAATACATCGAGAACAAAGTATGCAGCGTTCATCGTCCAAAGTGACTCTTGGTCCGAGTCGAGTCCGTTTTGGCTTAACATTCTTGCGCTCAACATATCTGCTGTAACCGCGACCGTAATCAGTAGCAAATTCCTGCAACCTACATTCACCTGCCTGATCACAAATTGGACAGTCAAGGGGATGATTAACAAGAAGAAACTCCATAATACCTTCCCGGGAGTCTGTAACCATGGAAGATTCTGTTTTGATGTGCATTCCCGGAGTTACATTCGTCCCACAGCCAATCACTGGTTTGGGAATCCAGCCAATTTTCTGAACGCCATTCTCGTCAAGGATAGGCTCTCCTGTTCCTCGGTCACGCATGGGGTTACCCATTTCAACTAGGCACATTCTACAATTTCCAGCCACGCTTAATTGAGGGTGGTAACAATAATGAGGCACTTCAGTTCCATGAATCGCTGCGGCTTCAACAAGATTAATGCCGGCTGGCACATCAACATCATTTCCGTTGAGATTTATTGTTATACTGGAAGTATTTCCGTTACTGCCCATATGAAATTAAATCAATTGAAGAGTGGGTTTTGAATGATCATTTTTAGCTTTAAGTTCAAATTCATCTCGAAACTTGGCTATGAAACTTTGAGTTGGCCATGACGCAGCTTCTCCAAAAGCACAGATTGTTCGGCCTTCAATCTGATTTGCAACAGAAAGGAGAAGGTCGGCATCTTCTTCACGAGCATGACCAGAGCACATTCTCTTTGTAATCTTTCTCATCCACAATGATCCTTCTCGGCATGGCGTGCATTGCCCGCAGGACTCATGAGCATAGAATGCATTTATGTTAGCCATAGCTTCAACCATATCAACGGTATCATCCATTATTATAATTCCACCTGATCCAGACATACTTCCGGCAGATGCTGGACCATCAAAATCAAGAGGTATGTCATCTATTCCCCAGTCGAATTCAGTTCCATCCTTAAGTTTTCCAGTAAACCGCTCATCTGCTCGAAGAATTTTTGAAGATGACCCCCCTGGAATAACTGCCTTTAAACTTCTACCAGGCAAAAGTCCTCCGCAAACATCGTAGATCATTTCGCCTAAAGTTAATGCCCCACACTCAAATTCATAATATCCGGGTTTCTTGACATGCCCAGACACGCACCAGATCCGAGTACCCGTGTTGTTCGGCTTCCCTAATTTAGCAAACTCATCACCACCCATCTCCAAAATGTGTTTAACATTACAAAGAGTTTCTACATTATTAACGATTGTAGGGCATTGATATAATCCAAGAACTGCGGGAAAATAAGGTGGTTTGATTCTGGGATTGGGTCGTTTACCTTCAAGTGATTCGATTAAACCTGTTTCCTCACCACATATATAGGCACCCGCCCCACGGTGAACCACCAAGTCGCAGCAGAATGATGAACCAAGAATATTGTCTCCACATAAGTTTTTTTCTTTAGCTTCCTCAATTGCCCGCTCTAAGATCCGAGCACCTTCAAAAAACTCTGCACGGATATAAATGAAGGACTGCTTGGCTTGAATTGCATAAGCAGCAATCATCATTCCCTCAATCAACTGATGAGGGTCTTTGTACATAATTTGTCTATCCTTAAAAGTTCCAGGCTCAGACTCATCAGCGTTACAAATTAAATAAATTGGTTTGCCCGACTTTCGGTCTAAAAACTTCCATTTCATTCCGGCAGGAAAACCGGCCCCTCCCCGACCACGAACGCCGGATTTTAAAACTTCTTCACCAATATCTTCAGGCTTCATGGCAAAAGCCTTTTTTAGCACCGAATAACCACCGTTCTTGAGATAACAGTCTATCTTATTTGAATAATTGGGATCATCAGCATGCTTCAAAATAATCCTCCGTTCTTTTGGCGTCGATTTTTTGATCATGATTTTTTGTTAGTTCTTTTGGATACAGGAGGTGCAACAACTAAAGTTTCTTCATAGCTATTGAACTCCTTGGAGGAATTAAGTTCCTTGTCCAACAATAATTTGGCAAATTTTTCCGCGTTCTTACCTTCAATATTTTCGTAGGTGTGCTCTCCTACCATAACAACTGGACCCTCGCCACAATCAGCAAGGCATTCCATAAACTCAATTGAATACTCTCCATCATCTCTAACATAACCTTCCTTTACACCAAGCTTATCCTCGAGAATTTTACAGGTTCCGTAAGAACCCCGAAGTGCACAGGGTAATGTTCTACACACCCTAACATGCGTTTTACCCCAAGGGGTTTCACGCAACATAGGGTAAAAAGTAATAAGTTCCTTGATGTTGATTGGTTGTAAAGAAAGCTTATCAGCTATCCAAGAACACGACTCATCTGATATAGAACCAAGTTCATCTTGCACCAAATGAATTACCATCAATGCAGCACTTCTTTTCTCAGGGTACTTTGGAATGACCTCATCGATCTTTATTAATGTTTCTTTAGAAAGTTCCATAAGATGTTCAACGATCACATTCTCCCATTACAAAATCAAGACTTCCAAGAATAACGGTTATGTCTGAAAGGAAATGGCCAGGTGCAAGCTTTTCTAAAATACTTAAGTTACAAAAGCTGGGAGCACGAATTTTCATCCGATAAGGTACACCACCACCTTTAGAGACAATGTAAAAACCGAGTGCACCTTTTGGGTTTTCCGCTTCAAAATAAACCTCACCTGAGGGAATTTGAGGTCCCTCTGTAACGATCATGAAATTTTGAATGAGTTCCTCCATGCTAGATAAGATTTTTTCTTTTGGTGGAGCAAATATTTTCTTGGCATCTTCAGCATACCATGCTCCGCTCGGGAAATTCTTTATGACCTGCTTAATAATTCGGATACTTTGATGGACCTCTTCTATTCGTACTAGATATCTATCGTAGCAATCTCCTCTTGTCCCAATAGGAACATCAAAATCATATTGTTCGTATCCCGAATATGGGTTATCTTTCCTAAGATCTAGGTCAACACCTGAGGCCCTTAAATTTGGTCCAGTTAAACCATATGCTAATGCGTCCTCTTTTGAGATTTCACCTATTCCCTCGGTTCTATCAAGAAAGATTCGATTACGAGTGAGCAATTTTTCAACTTCAGATATTGCTTTGGGTAAATCATCGACAAAGTTTTCGACCCTGCCCAGCCATCCATCTGGGACATCTCGAGCAACCCCTCCAATTCGAGTGAAACTGGTTGTAAACCTAGCACCAGTTAATTCCTCAAAAAGTGTATACAATTTCTCCCTTTCGGTAAAAGTGTACATGAAAGGAGTCCACGCACCAGCATCCATACCAAACACCCCCATACCTAATAAATGGCTTGAAATGCGAGCCATTTCACAAACCAAAACCCGAATCGCCTGACAACGGGCAGGAACTACTAAATTTGCTAATTTCTCTACTGTTAATGCATAAGCTACATTATTAGCCAGCGGGGCAAGGTAATCTAACCGATCTGTGTAAGGGACAAATTGATTGTAAGTCATGTTCTCAGCAATTTTTTCGTCTCCGCGATGGAGATACCCAAGAACCGGTTCACACTTATTGATTAAATCACCATCGAGTTCCATAATCAAACGAAGAACTCCGTGAGTAGTCGGATGGGAAGGGCCAACATTTAAAGCCATTTTATCTCCCTCAATTTTACTTACCGCTTCAGATCCACGAGATGCAATATCCCCTATTGAAATTTCTTTAGTAGTGCTCATGTACCTTTCTCCATCTCTTCAGTCCAACTTTCATCTTTTGCTCTGGGTTCCGAGTCACTCATCGGACCAGAACCACTAGAAACAAAAGGTCCACCCATCATAGGAGCGGGTTCGACCGTTGCATCGGTTACTTCTGCCACATCTGCCGCAGGTAAAGGAGTATCTATTCCGGCGAGGGGAAACTCTTTTCTGAGGGGGAAATATGGATAATCATCCCACATGAGAATTCTTTTAAGATTAGGATGATCGGTAAACTTTATGCCAAACATGTCATAAGCTTCGCGCTCATGCCAATTGGCAGCAGGATAAATTTCAGCAGCAGAAGGCATTGCTGGATTGTCATTATCAGAACATACAGAATGCACCCTCATGTATCCACGATGTACCAAAGAATATAAGTGAACCACAGTTGAGAAACGATTTTCATGTTCTTCACCATGATCGATTGCAGTCAAATCAATTAAAATGTCAAAGCCATGTAAATCTCGTAAAGATTGAAGAAATTGAAACAACTTTTCCGGAGGAGATTCAACTGTCAACCAATCAATAGAATCTCGATGAGAGAGATAAGGATGGTTCCCCAACAATTCAGTACTGAATTCCTCGTCGATCATATAATTAAATTGACGCAATTGATTGCATCTTGCTTAAATTGCGAACCGAAGATTCATTGCCGATTTTGTCTTGCAACTTCATCATGGCATCAAGCAGTGCCTCAGGTCGGGGTGGGCAACCACTTACGTAAACATCGACAGGAACAATGTTATCAACCCCTTGCATTACAGCATAGGAACGATACATACCTCCAGTCGATGCACATGCACCCATTGCCACAACCCATTTAGGGTCTCCCATCTGATCGTAAATTCTTCTGACAACTTCGGCCATTTTATATGTTACAGTTCCAGCAACAATCATACAATCAGATTGCCTAGGTGAAAAACGCATAACCTCCATTCCAAAACGAGAGATGTCATAACGAGATGCAGCAGATGCCATTAACTCAATGGCACAGCAAGCTAAACCCATAGGCATTGGCCAAACGGAATGTTTACGAATCCAATTAATTACGGCGTCAGAGCGCGTGACAATGACATCGCCTTCGACTTTTCCGTTATACGCTAGCTGATCAGAAATATTGCCCATGAGACATAATTTCTAACTATTCTTGCCAAACAAGCAAACCTCAAAAAAGAAACGCCTAAAAAACTTATCCTATTTCATATAGGTTATTAATAGAACTGCTTTTGATCGTTGACGAAAGCACAACTGATTGACATTAAATAAGCCCATATTCAGGAGAGGTGACAGAGTGGCCGATCGTGCAGCATTGGAAATGCTGTGTACCGCAAGGTACCGCGGGTTCGAATCCCGCCCTCTCCGCCATTTAATAACAGAAACTATACAATCTTTATTTTCTGTTTATGATTCTCGTATGAAAACCTTGGCTGATCCAGAAAATGTAGCATCAGCCAGATCAAGCAGTGCTGGGGCACTAATTTTATCTGAACCACTTGAACCAGTAGCTTGCCCGGCAACTAAAACTCCAATTTTACCGTATAAGTTTACTGATTCACCATCATTGGGAGCTGATACATCTCCTTCATTAAGCCAACGACGCAACCTCATCTGATCCCAACCGTTGTAAGGTGACTTTGCACCGATTAAATTTTCAGCAAATCTCATGGCAGCTGTCTTCCATAGACTACCTGAAAGTTCAGGAGATTCTGCCATAATAGACTGCATTGATTCAGTTGTTAGCCAAAGTGCGGTTACAGTAGAGTCGGCAACAACATTTGCAGTACGGGGGACTCCCGCAAGGACTGCCATTTCGCCAATAACAGCTCCTCTCCCCATTATATCAACTACCAATTCACCAATCGATACCTTCACACTCCCACGGGTAATTACAATCATACCATCCCCTTCTCCGCCCTGGGTCATTATAGTATCACCTTCATTGTAGAGTTTGGATTCCGATGCAGAAACAATTTTAGAAATTAAAGTATCTGGTAAACCTTTTAACCAATTCACCTCTCTCAAAACTTCTTCGGGTTCAGGTAAACGTAGCTCCAAGGACCGTTCCATAACATCCTTCATTCGCTCTTCAACATTAGTTATCATTCTGCCCGCCTCATCCGCTTCAAGCATTCCTTCTGAACGGAGGTTTTTTATTGTATTACGCTCGTGATTAAGAACAGATCGAATAGCATCTTTTGTTTCGATACCCACCGTTGCTTCAGGATAATTTTCGTGCATATTCCTGATAAATTTAAGGCCGGCAAGACGGTTTTGCCTAATTTCGTCCTTTAGCAATCGATTAGTTTTAAGTAACTTTTCCGCATCTCCACTGTCATCAAGTTCCTTTACTAAACTGTCCACCATCTTAGCCATATCCTGCTGGGCAACAACAAATGCTTTCGCTGAATCGTAACTTACAGTAACTCTATCTGCAAAGTGATTTTTTAGAAAAGGTAGATCTTTCAACGCTTCTGTTACCTTGCTTACCCCAAAGGCTTTATCGAAATAATCTCTCTGAGTCATTGGCACTTTCCCCTGTAAATCAAGAAACTCACTAAGGTTGTTGTCTAACTGAGCGACTGCTTGGGCACTTAACAAACCTGATCGAAATTGAGCCCAATAACTACTTCTTTCTCTTTCCAATAACCTCCTACGAGTCTCTGACAATGTATCCATCTCAGCTAGTTCATGAGAAGTTAATGGATATGCTACCGGGTCAGGTAAATATTTCCTTACCTCACCCCAGTTAGCACCACTCAAAAAACGGTCATCCTTTAATAAATCCATTTCCTGCTCACAACCTTTTGCAACATTTCCTGACGCATTTGAGAACATCAACTTTTTAACTGCTGGCAACTTGGTTAAACCAAGGAAGTTAACCAAAGGACCAACAGTTGTGGCATTTACCAATAATGTTAGGAGAACTATACCGGAAATCAAAAAAAGAAACTGATCACGAACACGTGATGAAATTCCGACTAGACTAGCCTTAGCAACAGCACCTTTTCCTTCACCCAAAACAATTACCACTTTCTCACCGTTTTCCAAACCTTTCCGAATCAGGGCTGCATCTTGTGTTGAATCTTTGCCAAGGGTTTTCTGCGCACTATCGGAATTCTGCGAAATCCCAACAACGGTTCCACTCTTAATTATCGCCTCAGCATGTCCTATTGATGACGCATGATAAAGATTCAGATCTTTTTGTTGTGAAAGTTTGGAAGCTTTATCTTTATCAACAACAAATACAGATGTCGTGAGTTCATTATATCCGCTGCCTCCATCTGCAACCGAAAATTCATACCGGAAATTTTCAGTGTATACAACCAGTGCCAATGCAAGACCAATTGCACCTCTCAATGCTCCCCACCATACTACAATCGCATCTTTACCGGGAAGACCATAACCGGATTTCTTCATTAGCGGATAAAATGTCCCTATGTTTATTGCGCGAACTAAATGGATTCCTATGTAAACCAAACCCAAGATCAAAAAGTCCATTCCAGTGGGGTGAGCGTTTTGGGCAATTACGACGCCTACAACGATAAAAATGATTACATTTGCGACAAATGCAATAAACTCCCAAAACTCATGCATGAAATGTTCAACTTCCGGACTAATGCGAGTTCTTCCAATTCCGGCCATAACTATACCAAGCGCAACTAAACCAAGAACGCCGGACACATGAAAGAAATGCTCACAAATGAAAAACACAGCATATGACGTTACCAACACTACTGTAATCTCAATCATTGGATCATTAAACACTTTTCTAACCCAAAGTATTGCAATCAACCCAAGAAAAACACCTATTAATCCACCAGCGGCACCAATCTTACCAAACCCTATTGCTGCACTCCCTATAAAACTTCCGGTACTCGTAAATATTTCCGCCCCTGTAACAACTCCGATGAGCAGTACGAAACCAACAATTGCAGTGCCATCATTCAAAAGCGACTCGCCTTCAATTAAAGTTCCTAGTTTCTTACTCGCACCTAATTCTTTAAGTAAAGCAACTACAGCAACAGGGTCAGTTGCACTAACAACTGCACCAAACAACATAGAGGCTAGCCAAATAAATGCACCGGCTTCAGAATTCCATTCAGATAGAACTCCTCCATCCCCGCCAAAAATTTGCACTAAGCCCCAAAAGGCAAATCCAGACATTACAGTAGCGGAAACAATACCCGGTCCTGCTAAATAAAACGCATTAAGAAATGACTTTTTAAAAGTGTGAACATCAAGTGCAAATCCAGCTTCGAAAATTAATATTGGTAAAAAC
>JABGWZ010000188.1 GCA_018675995.1 Opitutia bacterium
ACGCCAGAAAATTTCGAGCAGCAATTGATTTTTCTTAAGGAAAACTACGAAGTTATATCCTACCAGACTCTAGTTCATAGACTTGTGGAGAAAAATCTTCGTGACCGCTCAATCTGCTTAACCTTCGACGATGGTTACATCGACAACCTCACTGAAGCCTTACCCCTTCTTAAAAAATACAATATGCCTGCAACGATCTTTGTATGTACCGGTAACATTGGAAAAAGTAATGAATTCTGGTGGGATATGCTGGAAAACATCTTTTTGGCTCAGAATGAAAAATATCTAAATTGGAATGCTTTGTCTCCCGCTCTAGACCCAATTCTTATTCGATACCAAAATTTACAGGAAAGTTTTAAGTCCTTGAACCAAGAGGATCGTACTATTTTACTTTCAAACTTAGGAAAATTATGTCCCCCAAGGGAGAACTACAGAACAATGAACCTGCAGGAACTGTCTGAGTTAAATTCATCGGAATTGATCAGCTTAGGAGCACATACCGAAAACCATTATTCCCTTGGTAGAATCGATAAGGAAACTTCCGCTCAAGAGATAATAGCAAGTACTCAAAAGATTAGAAAGATAACTTCCTCTCGACATATTTCTTTTTCCTATCCCTTCGGGGGGGAATTAGATTGTCGGAACGATTTAGATCATATTTTTAAATCTGAGAATATTGATGCGGTCTTTCTCAATCAACATGGCATCTGTAGGAATAATACCAATTTGAAAAGAATTCCTAGGGTTCTGATTCGCAATCTGCCGGGCGCTGCATTTGGAGATTTCGTAAACAATTTGTGGAACTGACTAATATTGCCTTTATTAATTACACCGCTTCAGGTGGCGGAGCAGGCAAGATATGCTCTCTGCTACATCAATCATTTCAAGGTTCAATTTTGTACAATTACTTTGATAGTAACTCTTCAAACGGTATCGTAAAGATTGATAACTTCACCTTTCGCAATAGCTTCCACCGTACTTGCAAGCGTCTATTGGAATTATCTTTAAACAAAAAAATTCCGATACTTCCTAGACTTTACGCATTTCTGCTCAATCACGTATCTGAACCTATTCGTAGTATTAACATATGCCTTGGTAAAGAAGACTTTTGTTTCCCTGGGACTTCCAACCCCTCCCGATATTTACTTAATGAGCCAACTCTAGTTCATGCACATAACCTTTTTCCTAGTTTTTTTGACTTTCACTCACTCAAGGCATTATCCAAAAAATATCCAGTTTTGATAACTGCTCATGATTGCTGGTTAATGACCGGTCATTGTGCGCACCCTTTCGACTGCAATCGATTTGAAACTGGTTGTGGTAATTGTCCTGACTTACTCATTCCACCTGCAATAATAAGAGATAACACACGGCAAAACTTAAAAGTAAAAAATAGAATATTATCATCTGCAAAACCTTATCTTGCCACCCCAAGTAAATGGCTAAAGGACATGTTTTTGAGATCGAAAGTAATAGAAAGCTTTCAAGAAATTCGCGTAATCCCAAATGGAGTTAATACGGAAGACTTTTTTCCAATTCTTGAGAAAAAAGCTCTTCGGATCAAACACCAGATCGAAGAAAACGCCCTCATTTTTTCTTTTGTTGGAAACAAGATTCAATCAAACCCTTGGAAAAGCTTTGGACTTATGATTGATACCCTCAAAATTTTAGCACAAATCACCAATCAGAGGATCATCTTTCTTTGCATAGGCGAAGATGGAGAACCCATTGAAAGTCATAATTTCAAATGTCAATTTATTGGCCATGTAAATGAAGTTCAGTTATTAAATGAATTATACAATTGTTCTGATTTTTATCTTCATCTGGCAAAAGCCGATACTTTCCCCAATGCCGTTTTGGAGGCACAATCATGCGGAATCCCCGTTTTCGCAAATCCCGTTTGTGGAATACCTGAACAAATTGAACAGGACAAAACTGGTTGGTTACTTAAAAGCTCTGAACCTTATCAATTCGCCAATCAGATAAAATCGATAATTACTTCCTGTAATTATGATAATCTGCAACAGGCTTGTCGTGACCATATTTTGAAAAACTTTTCTTTGGAGAAGATGATAAGATCTTACCGAGCGTTTTATTCCGAAATTTTGAAGCAAAATATTAAAGAAAATAGAAATTGATAATTAGAATATGAAAATTCTCGTTACTGGATCCTCAGGTCTAATCGGTTCGGAAGTCTGCACCTACTTTTCTGCCAAAGGCCACTCCATTCATGGAATAGATAATAATCAGAGGATGGAGTTCTTTGGCCCACAAGGCGACACCACGTGGAGGCAGAAAGAATTAAGCGATAACCTGAGCGACTTTACCCATCATGTACTGGACATTCGGGACCGGGCAAAGGTCCTTGATCTCATCAAGTCGATAAAGCCAGATGCCATCGTCCATACAGCAGCCCAACCATCGCACGACAAGGCGGCCTCCATCCCTTTTGACGATTTCGATGTCAATGCTGTCGGAACATTAAACCTTCTAGAAGCGGCACGCCAGTTTTGCCCTGAATCTCCTTTCGTCCATATGTCCACCAACAAAGTATATGGAGATGGTCCAAACAGCATTAAGCTAAAAGAAATGGATACACGGTGGGATTATGATGACCCACAATATAGCATTGGTATTCCTGAATCCTTTTCCATTGATCAATGTAAGCACTCCCTGTTCGGGGCATCCAAAGTTGCCGCTGATGTCATGGTTCAAGAGTATGGACGCTATTTTGGGATGGCTACCTGCTGCCTGCGCGGTGGGTGCCTCACGGGGCCATCTCACTCAGGCGTCGAACTGCATGGCTTTCTCAGTTACCTAGTCAAATGCAATTTGGAGAGTAAGACTTACAAAATTTTTGGTTATAAAGGAAAACAGGTTCGAGACAACATTCACTCGGAAGATGTCGCCCAGTTTATTAACTTGTTCATAAAATCTCCCCGATCCGGAGAAGTTTACAATTTTGGGGGTGGCAAGGATAATAGTTGTTCCATTCTTGAGGCATTTGAAATTTGCAAAAGTCATTCAGGCCTTTCTCAAAATTACGAATATTTGGAAGACAATAGAATTGGTGACCACATTTGCTATTACAGCGACCTTACTAAAATCAAATCTCATTACCCCGCTTTTTCCCTGCGTCACTCCTTGAGCGACACCATTAAACAAATCGTGGAAGCACACAAGCGTCGGTCCTGATTTTTCTTTGAACCATCTGTCCTCTAAATTATTGCTGGTTACTGAAACTCCCCCTGGTACCCCCAATGGCTTTGGCGTCACTCTCGACTGCATGTTTAAGGAAATTGACCATTGTGTGGTTTATACCGATGCAGCTTTCAAAGAATTTGGTGATAGGCTCGGATATTTACTGGCTCAGGTGCCCTATCATCCATCCGGTCGTTTTCTTCTCTCTTTTTTGGCGGGGAAGATTCCGGAATGGCGAGGCAAGTATTCTTCATCATGGTTAAAAAAACACCTTTCGGAAAAATTTTCTTCTGTGTACGCCTTCGTTTATTCAACCGAG
>JABGWZ010000136.1 GCA_018675995.1 Opitutia bacterium
AGAAGTTTAAACCCAATGATGCTGAGGTTCAGGTTTTGGATGAGGATGATCAGCAGTTATTAGCTGGTACAAAAAGTCTTGGTAGTGGATTAACTCCTGAACTCTTAAACGATTTGATTCAAGAGAAACCAGATAATGTCGGGACTGCACTTAGGAGGTACTTGGAAACTGGATCATCTTCGTAAACTTTAATTAATCGGGTCATGGAAGAAGTAGCAGAAGAGGAATCAGTATTTGATCGTTATACACGGATGTCGAGACATCAAAAGCTTGGGCTTTTGATGATAGCACTAGGACCCGAAGCATCAGCCACTCTATTAAAGCGTTTTAATTCCCAAGATGCAGAGTCTATCTGCAAGGAAATTGGTAATTTCCCTATTGTTGACCAAGAGCTAAAAGACTGTGTGCTTGATGAATTTTCTGAGATAATCGAGTCGAGCGTTAATTCTAACCTTGGGGGGTTAACCTTTGCACAGAAAACTCTCGAGTTAGCTCATGGCGATTACAAGGCAAATAATATGATGAACCGGATTGCTCCTGTTCGTGATTCTTTGGACTTGATGAACGACATCAAAGAAATGGATTCTGGGCAAATATTTAATATTTTACGCTTCGAACAACCACAGACAATTGCTTTTGTTCTAGCCAGTGTGGATATGGACAAGGGGGCAGAGGTTTTGCAAATGATGACTCCTAATGTTCAAGAACAGGTTGTTGAAAGAATTGCGTCCATGGAGACAACTCCAATTGATCAGATAGAAGTTGTGGCTAGCAGTCTTGGGTCCAGAATGGGTAAGAAGGGACAATCACCCCGTGTCAAAACGGGTGGGGTTAAGTCAGCAGCTGACTTACTTAATTGGTTTGATAAAGAGGAGAGCAAAGAGCTCCTTAAAAGTATTGAAAAAAGAAACCCGAAGCTTGGTGGTTCGATTCGCCAAAGAATGTTCCGTTTTGAGGACTTGATTCGTTTGAGCCCAGGAGATGTGGCAAAGGTTGCTAAAGAAGTAGATCAAGATGATTTAGTATTATCTTTGAAGAATGCCTCTGCTGAGTTAAAAAAGTCAATCTTCTCAACTATGTCTAAACGTGCAGTTGAAGCTTTGGAGGAGCAACTTGGTTTTCTTGGTCCCAAGAGACTATCTGAGGTCGAAAGTGCTCAGGATCGAGTTATACAAATCGTGCGTGAACTCGAAGAGGACGAGGAGATCATCCTTGATACTGGAGGAAGCGACATTGTCGTACAGTAGAAGCATTAAGTTTTCTTCGCCGCCCAAAGGCTTTAAGGTAAATCAAATTGCTCTACCTCCTGTACCCGTTGACCAATCCAGCGAGCAAGCTTCTTCAGAATATGAGCGTGGCAAGAAAGAGGCGGCTGCTTTTTACCAATTAGAAATCCAGAAACTTCGGGATAGCTATGGCAAGCAGCAAGCAGAACTTCTTTCTAGTATTGACGCAAAGACAAATGAAGTAATCGAAAAACTTGATCACCGATTACCTGACTTAGTCATTGGGTTGGCAGAGCGAGTATTAGGACAAGTTTCACTCGATAAAGAATCAATTGAGAAAATTGTCCGAAATATGATTTCTGAATTTTCTGGGGATGATGAAAAGTTGGAAGTATATCTTTGCCCGACTGATTTAAGTTTATTAAAAGCGATTGCTGACCCTAATAATAAACCGACTGTGGACGAAAAAGAAGCAGGGGCCGATGGTTTTGCATCAGCAATTGCTGGTATATTTGACGGATTAGATGGTGATGACGCACTTTTAGAAGGGTATCCTAATGTAAAGTTTTTCGAAGATTCATCTTTGCAATCAGGGGATTGCCAGATAAAAAGTCGTTTTGGATTATTGGATGGTCGGGTTTCAACAAAAATTCGTAAGATTGAAGACGAACTAAAGCGCAATGATTGAGTCTTTAGATGAAAGATTTGCCTTTATGGAGGATGGTATAAAGGGTGTTAGAACTTATGATAAGGTTGGTGCCGTTCGTCGAGTAACGGGGTTAATAATTGAGTCAGAAGGTCCCGAGGTGAGTATTGGGCAAGTTTGCTCAATTATATCTGACCGGCATAAGGAAAAAATCGAAGCTCAAGTTGTTGGTTTTCGTGAAAACTTTGTTTTATTGATGGCCTTGGACAGTGTTCATTTAATTCATCCCGGTTGTAAGGTGTCATCGCAACGTAACAACAATTATGTTCCTTCCGGACCTTCATTACTTGGTCGAATAATAGATGGAATGGGTAGACCTATTGATGGGAAAGGGCCTCTTCTCGCACCAAGAAGGGAAGGTTTTTACGCGGAACCACCGAATCCATTGAGCCGGGAAATGATTTCTGAACCATTTGGGACGGGTATTAAGTCAATAGATACGTTTATTCCCCTTGGAGTTGGACAGAGAGTGGGAATTTTTTCCGGAAGTGGCGTCGGTAAATCTATTTTATTAGGTATGATTTCCAAAGGTGCAGATTCTGATGTGAATGTTATTTCTCTTGTTGGTGAGCGGGGTAGGGAATTGAGGGAATTTGTTGAAAAAGATCTTGGGCCAGAAGGAATGAAGAAAACTGTCATAGTAGTTTCTACTTCTGACCAACCAGCCCCTATGAGAATCCGGGCATCAATTTTGGCCACTGCAATTGCTGAAGGTTTTAGAGATGAGGGCTCGAAAGTGCTTCTTCTCATGGATTCGCTAACGCGTTTTGCAATGGCCCAGCGAGAAATTGGACTCGCAGCAGGAGAGCCACCGGCATCTAGGGGATATGTTCCATCCGTGTTTTCCATGTTACCTAAGTTGCTAGAGAGAACTGGGACAAATGATAGGGGAGCAATTACTGCTATTTACACTATTTTGGTAGAAGGAGACGATATGAACGAACCTGTTGCAGATGCGGTAAGAGGTTTTCTTGATGGTCACATTGTGCTCAGTAGAAAACTTGCAAATGCCAACCATTTTCCAGCTGTGGATGTACTTCAAAGTGTCAGTCGGTTGGATCGGGCTGTTTGTTCGGAAGCAGAAATGGAAATTATCTCAAATGCAAGAGATTTACTGTCAGTCTACAAGCAAAACGAAGATCTAATAAATGTTGGTGCTTATGTCAAAAACAGTAATCCTAAAATTGATCGTGCAATTGAAAAGTTCCAAAGCGTTGAATCGTTTTTGAAGCAAAGATATGATCAGGTTTCTACTAGAAGTATGTCTTTTAAGTTACTTTCTGATATATTCTCAACATGAAAGCTTTTAAATTTAGGTTAGAAACTCTTCTCAGTCTTCGGGAATTAGCAAAGGATCGAGCCGTAAGGAATTACGCGAAGGCTATCGCAGATAGAGTTAAATTCGAGAAAGACTTAGAAACTGCAGTTTCTGCTCTAACACAATTGAATGCCGAGATTACTTTAAAAAGAAAAGTAGGTTTTTCAGGTTTTGAACAAAAGAATTTTAATCAGCTAATCCTGCAGGCAAAAGAACTTATCATTGATCAAAATGCAAAGTTGGCAGAATCTAAAAGTATAGAGGAAGGAAAGAGGAAACTTTTTTTGGCAGCCGACTCAAATTGTAAAAGTTTAATTAAACTAAAAGAAAAAAATAAGATCGAACATTTGAAAAGAGAAGAGAAAAGAGAAGAATCCGAGCTTGAAGATATTATTGGTGCTCGATTCGTTTTTAACCAAGCCCCTTATTGATCATGAAAATTCCTCCAATTATTCTAGTTGTATTAACTGTTATCCTCTCCGTCGGATCTGCCGGATTGATGGTCTTTCTAAACCGGAAGGATCTTTTTGAAAAAGCCCCAGTTAAAGAGGCGAAATTTACAAGTATCGAGTTTGATGCAGACGATACGAGTTATTCACCTGCAGAAACACACTCCATGAACCAACTTTCCAAAGAACTTGCCGCTCTAAAAGAAAAATTATTGGAAAGGGAAATTGAATTGGATTCGAGGGAGTCTGCAATTACTATGGACTTAGAATCCCTTGAAAAGCAAAAGGCTGAGTTAAGTCAAATTCGCGAGGATTTATCATCACGATTGGCAGAGTTCGAGCAACGGGAGGGCCAGGATTTAAGTGAAGCTAAACTCAAGGAGTATAAGGACACCGCTAAAAGGTGGGTTGAGATGGGACCAGAGATTGCCAGTATTGAAATTCAGAATTGGCGGCAAAAAAGAAGATTTGAAGAGGCACTTACAATATTTGAACTACTTAAGTCCGATGAAAAAGCTCCAATTATCGCATTCATGTTAAATAGTGATGAAGATGCATTAATTGAACTTGCAGACGCCTTGGCAATGAGAGACAGGGGTCTTTTGCCTAACTTGGGTTTCCAAGATGCATCTGCTGGGCTTCCTGCGAATTAATTTTTTTATGAATGTATCCTCAGGTATTCAAGCGAAAGGCTCTACTGTTCCGCAACCAAGGCATCAAGCTATTGGCAGAAATGGCTCTTTTTGGATTCCTGAAGACTCTTCGGAGTTAAGCAAACATCCCAAACCAGTTGCTCAAAAAAGCAGTAAGACAAATTTTGA
Organism: Opitutia bacterium; assembly: GCA_018675995.1. Taxonomy (GTDB): domain Bacteria; phylum Verrucomicrobiota; class Verrucomicrobiia; order Opitutales; family Seribacteraceae; genus Seribacter. The sequence continues at coordinate 4,521 of JABGWZ010000136.1, forward strand.
AAGTCCCAAGCAAACTTCAAATACCCAAGGTAACCTCAAAGCAAACGCTGTAAGTGATAAGTTAAAACAAAACGAAAACTTTGAAAAAACTCTTTTATCTTCAAAGAAAATCAATCTTACTAAACCTCAGGTAAAAACTGTACCCAAATCTATAGTCGGCAAGTCTTTGTCATCCGCTAAGGCGAAAAGCTCTTCATTGATTTCAAACCAATCTAAAACTGTTAAAACATTAGTACTCGAAGGCAGAACAAGTATCTCTAATCCTACAATTAAAGATTATAAACCGCCTCCAATACTTCAAAATTATGGGAAAAATTTACCCTGGCATGAAGATAGTGGTGAGCACCCTCAAGGTAACAAGAAGAGGAATGGTGGCACGAATAATGCTTCTAAAGTTACTATCGTGGAAGTCGAAGATAAAATTAACTCAAAGTTTTCATCATTAGTTAATTCAAATGATATAATTAAGAATGATTCCACCGCTGTGGCTAAATTTGTTGATTTTGTTGCCAAGTCCGTTTTTCCAAGGTTGGGATATTTGAACCGTTTTGAGAAAAAAGTTTTACGTTTTGCCATTGATCTTCCTAGTGGTGAAAAACTCGGGGTTCGATTGGAAAAGTCAAAAGATGGCGTTTCCGTTTGCTTTATTGCTCCTAATTCTGAAATTCGGGAACTTCTCACATCATGCAAGGCTCACATCTCCGATAACATATGTTCCCATAATGCACCGAAGCTTAAAATAAATATTTTCGCTGACTATGCTGAAATGGATAACTTTTTTTCATTAGCCGCTTAATCTAAATTTTATGATAGACGCAATAACCGCCGCACAAACAACGCAAAATCCAAGAAGTACATCTCTGTCTGATGCATCTGGGACTTCCAATACAGCTATGCAAATGGATGATTTCCTGCAATTGCTTACTAGTCAAATTAGCAACCAAGATCCTTTGGAACCTATGAAGGATACAGAGTTTATTTCCCAGATGGCTAACATTGCATCACTTGAGCAAATGCAACAATTTACTGAGGGGTTTGAGATGTTTGCGTCTTCTCAGAAAGATATGGTGGCGCAAGCTTATCTAGGCAAAATGGTTAACATATCAGAGGGTGGACTGGAAGTTTCTGGGTTGGTTGATTCTGTTGAGAAAAATTCTGATGGTGAAGTTTTTGTAACTGTAGCTGATAAGAACTATCTTCCTGCTAGCATTACTAAAGTTAGCAATCCCTAGGCTACTATGATTGCTTCTTTGCATAACGGCATAACTGCCCTCAAGAGCCTTACTCAGGGACTTCAAGTTTTAGGTAACAACATATCTAATGTAAATTCATTGGGTTATAAATCAACTCGTGCAAATTACTCTGATAATTTCTATATGCACATGAATGACGCCGAGTCAGGTGCAGACGGGATTCCAAGTAATAACATTCAGCAGCATGGTACAGGGGTTCATGTTGGATCGATTTCTTCTGATTTTACTCAAGGAACTATAGAAGTTACCGGTTTAGACTTAGATGTTGCAATTCAGGGTGAGGCATTACCGAATGGCGGTGGCTTTTTTGAAGTCGCAGATCCTGTGAGCGGCGAACTTTTTTATACTAGAGCTGGGGCTTTCGAATCGACGGTTGAGGGATTTGTTGTTACGAGAGATCAATTCAGGTATCAATTGCAGGGATTAGATGGTCCACTTCTCGTGGGACCTCAAGAAGGCGAAACTTTGCTAGCTAGGAGAGTTGAGCAAGACGGGAAGATTAATTTAGTAGTAAACAAAGACGGAATTGATCAGGTGCGTGGTTCCGGTCAAATTAAATTAACCAATTTTCTTTCACCTCAATATCTTCGTCGTACCGGTAACGGTTTTTATTCCAATGGCCAAGCCGGGCAAAATGTAGCTGGTATTAGTGATAATGCAGTTCCGGCATCCGGGGCTAATGGAAAACTTAAGCAATACGCTCTTGAACTGTCTAATGTTGACCTTACCGATCAGTTTGCTTCAATGATTTCTCACCAACGATCTTTTCAAGCGGGTTCTAGAGTAGTCACTACTTCTGACATGATTCTTAGTGAAGCCGTTAACCTTAAACGATAGTCATTTCTTAATCCAAACAATTTTTAGTTATGTGCGCAGCTCAACTTGACGAACTTCCTGATACAGACACGCCAGCACCAAGTAGCAACGGTGGTGGCGGAAACTTGGTCCCAGCTTTAATTGCGATTATACTAGCCCCCGCTCTTACAGTGGGAATGATGTACTTAGTAATTAAAATGAACAAACCAGAAAATACAGTAACTCCGCAACTGAGCGGTCAGGGACCAATTGATATGGAGCCCTCTGGAGAGGAAAAGTTCTACGAGTTGAACTCGCTCATTACGAATTTAGGTGGGCCGATAAAATCAAGGTATATTAACCTTGAATTGAAACTAGAAGGACAGGCTGGTGACTTTGAGAAAATTCTTGAAATGAACGAGCATAGAATCAGGGATAAAGCTCTATCGATCATGGGAGGATATACCTATGAAGATGCTCAGCTTGATGGTTTTCAGGAGAGAGTTCGCGTTGACTTAAGTAAAGCTTTTTCATCTGAACTAAGAAAATATAGAGATGGTGGAAGCGATTTGATCCGGCAAATATATTTCACACAATTTGTTGTTCAGTAGGTTGTTAAACTAGCTATGTCCTCTGAACCAAATTATTCTGACGAAAGCTTCGATTTAGACGAGCTCGAGGTTGAATCTTCCGATAGTCCAGTTTTCAGATTTGACGGTGAAAAAATTACGGATCTTTCTACTGTTAATATTAAAAAATATGATTTTACTAACCCAATAGTATTATCCGATGCTGATTTTGGTAAAATACGGACCAAGGCAGAGCAGTTTGTATATTATCTTTCGGGTCATCTTTCCATGTTTCTTCGCACGGAATTTAATTTGGAGTTGGAGGATTTAACTGCTGATTTGTATTCGAATTTTACACATTCTATCAAGAGTCCATCTTGTGTGACCATGTTTAAACTTCAGGAATTGAATGGAGTTTGCTTGCTTGATGTAAATTCTCATTTGTCTGCAACTGTAGTTGATAGAATATTGGGTGGGCGTGGTTCAACCAATCCAGAGGAAAGAGGTTTAACAGATATCGAGAAAGCGTTAGTTGAAGATTTTAACCAAATTATACTCGAGGAATGGTCTAAACAATGGCATCAAACAATGGTATTGAACCCAAGTATTATTGGGACTGAGAGTACAGGGAAATTTCTCCAAACATCTCCATCAGATGCGATGATGTTAATATTATCTATGGAAGCATCCTTTGGTGATGTTTCAGGTCCGATAAGGATTGCCGTTCCGTACTACACTTTAGAACCGGTCGTTAGTCGTCTGTTAAATGCGGTCTCTGTTACCGAAAAGAAAACTGTTAAACCTACAAGATGGCATGAGATTTATGATGCAATCCCTGTCGATGTTTCTGCAGAATGGGATGCTTTTGAATTATCGTTGAAAGATTTGTCTAATTTGGAAGTTGATGATGTAATTGAATTGAGCCCTGAGTTGGTAGAGCAAACTAAATTAAGAATTGAAAATAGGACTTGTTTCGTAGGCGAGATTGGTTTGGAGGGAGGCCAAGTCGCTTTCCAAGTCAACCAAAGTATGGATGAAGCTGTTAAATTAATCGGTAAAAATCATGGATAGTAAGAAAATTAATATCGTTATGGATGTGAAGGTTAATGTCACAGTCCAACTAGGAACTGCTGAGTTGCCAATGAAAGAAGTTGTCGAGTTAAGTCCAGGTTCTCAAATTCAACTTAAGCAAAACGCTAAGGATCCGGTAAGTCTTCTGGTAAATGGTAAACTTATCGCTCATGGTGAAGTAGTTGTTATTGACGATCGCTTCGGGCTGAAAATTACAGAGATTGTCGATTCTGAGTCGTGATTCACGAACCCGCACTTCTCTGCGAATATGCAGTTGAAATGCTACCTTAATGCTATGCTCGGACAACAACTTGCATCTACGATACCGCAGTCGTACTCAGATTCTGACATGCTCTTTTTATGGCTAAAGGTTTTTGGTTTTATTGGTTTGTTGTGTGCGAGTGCATATTTTTTGTCGATTTATTCGAAAAAAAAGAGAATGGGAATGAATTTTTCAAAGTCTGATAAAATTTTGGTTTCTGAAACTTGTTCCCTTGGTAACAGGCAGTTTCTCATGGTTGCGCAGTGTGGTGATGAGAGGCACCTCCTAGGGGTCAGTCCTAATTCAATAAACCATTTGGCTAAACTTGGACATTCTTCAAGTTTAGCCGATTCTGAGTTAGATGGTGGAGAACCAAAAAAAATATAATGCTTAGGAAATTATTATCTTTTTCTAAAAAAATAAGACTTTTTGCCTTTTTTTGCTTAATAATTTTATTTTTTAGTTTTTCACACACTGGCTTGGATGCCCAGACCACAGGGACGGGATCCCCCGGTTTCAGAATTGATGTTTCTGGATCAAATGATGAAGGGGACTTTGGCGTCGCAATACAACTTGTTGTGGCCATGACAATTTTGACTCTTGGTCCATCGGTAATCATGATGATGACATGTTTTACCAGAATGATTATAGTACTTGGGTTTGTTAGAAACGCAATTGGAGTCAATGCCGCACCATCGAGTCAGATAATTGTTGGTCTTGCACTTTTTCTTACTTTTTTCGTAATGGGTCCGATTTGGAATAAGATTTATGATGATGCTGTTACTCCTTACATGGCAGCGACTATGAAATCTAGTGATGCATTGATGGTTGCCACAAATCATATGAAAGACTTTATGATGAATCAAACTCGTCAGCAGGACGTGCAATTCTTTCTTGAGATTTCGAGGCAGGGTGCCATGACGCGAGAGCAATTACCACTTAGTATTGTTGTTCCATCATTTGTGTTAAGTGAATTGAGAACGGCATTTCAGATGGGATTTCTGATTTTCATTCCCTTCATTATTGTTGATTTTATTGTAGCCTCTACACTTATGTCGATGGGAATGATGATGATGCCTCCTGTTGTGATTTCGATGCCCTTCAAACTCCTTTTGTTTGTTCTTGTTGATGGGTGGTATCTTGTTGTTCAGTCACTGGTTAATAGTTTCAATATAGCATAGGGAAAGAATAAGATATGACAATGGAGATGGCAGTCGATATAATGAGGAATCTCCTCCAGACTGGTTTGATCTTGGCTATACCAATTTTGGGTACTGCTACAGTTGTTGGCCTGTTAGTCAGCTTTATTCAGTCAATTACTAGTCTTCAAGAGCAGACTCTCACTTTTGTCCCAAAACTGGTGTGTGTGTCACTGGCTATCGTATTATCTGCTAATTTTATTTTGAAAACACTTACCGAATTCTGTATTTCGATGATTAGTATGATCCCAACAATGGCTCAGTGACAATTGAAGTCGGAGAAATTGTAGTTTGGGTTTTGGTTTTTTTGAGAACCGGAGCATTTTTTTTAGGTATTCCTCTTTTTGCAGGAAAAATGATTCCTGTGAAAATAAGAATTAGTTTTGGACTCATGTTATCTTTACTTGTTAATCCTCTTGTTCCGGCAAACCTAGAAATTGCCGATCATTTTGCTGGTGCAATTATACTTTCTATGAACGAAGTTTGTATTGGTTTATTGCTCGCAATGACTGTAAGGATGCTTTTTTTCGCCGTCGAGCTTGCTGGTCACCTGATTTCTTACGAGATTGGACTTATGGCAAGTAGCAGCGTTAATCCGCTGTTAGGATCTAGTGACTCTACTATTACCACTCTGTTATACTATTTTGCTCTGCTACTCTTTTTTATAACAGGTATGCATTACGAGGTTTTAAAAGCATTTATTTTAAGTTTCGATATACTTCCTATCGGATCTTTCTTTTTGAGTGCTAATCCAACTTTTGAGTTTGTGAACGAGGTTTCTAATGTTTTTGTTTTGGGTACTCTGATCGCGGCACCATTTATCGCGATGAATTTCTTAATTAATATATCCTTTGCAGTCTTGGGTAAAGCGGTTCCGAAAATGAATGTGTTTATGACTAGTTTTGCGATTAGAATCCTTTCAGGGCTTGTTTTACTTGTTTCTTCAATACTCTTAATAACCTCTTATGTTTTTGATGCGAGTAGCAGATCGGTAGAAGTTATGCTCGATATTATACAACCAGGCTAAGGATTTAAGAAGATGTCAGATGTTGATAAAAGTTCAAAGACTGAACCGCCTACTGCGAAAAAACTCTCAGAATCTCATGCAAAGGGACAATTTGCAAAAGCACCTGAGATAAGCATGACGCTCACGCTTCTTGCTGGATTTATAGTTATTCTTTTCTATGCACCATCAAAAGCGAGCGATGTTTTGGATTTCACTAAGTCAATTATGGAAAATCTGCATAAAATAACTGCAACTCAGGAAGGGATGGTAAATACTTTTGAAAGTTCGTATGTGATGATGGGGCTAATTGTGCTGCCTATGCTAGCCTTGACTTGGGTTGCTGCTTTTGTGGGCGAGGGTTTGCAAACTGGTTTTCGATTAACACCCAAGGCATTAGAGCCAAAACTTAGTAAATTAAACCCAATTAGTGGGGTGAAGAGAATTTTTGGGATAAAGGGATTGAAGACATTCTTAATAGATTTTCTTAAATTTCTTTTTATTGGAACTGTGGTTTGGTTAACTTTGGTTATTTTTTTAGACGATCCGATTTTCTATGCACCTGTTAACATAAAACATATCCCTGCTTTTATTTATAAATTATTTGTCGTAATGTTTGCGATTCTGGTGCTGCTACTCCTCATCATTGCCATTATCAACTTCTTAATCAAAAAGAAAGAACATGATGAGGAGATGAAGATGACAAAGCAGGAAGTTAAAGAAGAGAATAAAGCCAAGGATGTTGCCCCGGAGGTTAAGTCTGCCCAGAGGAAAAAAGCCATGGAGTTACTTTCTGGCCAAAATTTGAAAGATGTTGGCACAGCCGATGTAGTTGTCACGAACCCGACTCACTATGCAGTTGCCTTGCGTTACCAAAAAGGCACGGATCTTGCTCCTATTGTTATAGCGAAAGGAGAAAATCTATTGGCCAGACGAATTAAATTGCTTGCAGCGGAGTTTGAAGTTCCAACCATTGAAAACAAACCAGTGGCTCGTTCTTTGTACGCATTGGGGAAAGTAGGTGAATCTATTCCATTAGAATTTTATCAGGTAGTCGCTGAGATTCTTGCTCAAGTTTATAAAACCCACGCTTATTATTATCATCGGTTGAAAGCTCGTAGATTATTAGCAAAGCCAATCGTGTAATTATACTTATGAGTGAATTATGGATAAAAATCAAAGGAGTATTTGCCCGTTTTAGTGGTAACTCGGACCTTGGTTTTGTTTTTGGTTTATTTGGTGCTGTATTATTATTGGTAGTACCAGTTCATAAGGACATTTTAAGTATTTTATTAGTAATCAGCATCGCGATTTCACTGCTCATTTTACTAACGGTTATTTATGTAAAAGATCCACCTGAGTTTTCGGTTTTTCCAACCTTACTTTTATCTGTAACACTTTACAGGCTAGGGTTAAATGTTGCATCAACTAGGTTAATTCTTTTGGACGGTGACGCAGGGTCAGTCATAAATTCCTTTGGCACATTCGTCGTCGGTGGGAATTATGTAGTTGGTACGGTAATCTTTCTTATTTTAGTCATCATCAATTTCGTCGTTATTACAAAGGGTGCGGGCCGAATTGCGGAAGTTACTGCCCGTTTTACTTTAGACGCAATGCCCGGTAAGCAGATGTCAATAGACGCAGAAATGAATTCAGGTGTGATTACTGAAGCTGAGGCATTAACCAAAAGAGAGAAAATTCAAAAGGATGCAGATTTTTACGGTTCCATGGATGGGGCAAGTAAATTTGTTAGAGGGGATGCAATTGCTGGGATTTTTATAACTGTGGTTAACATAATTGGTGGAATTTTGATAGGATATTTCCAAAAAGATATGACCATAGGTGATTCTCTACAGAAATATACGATATTATCAATCGGCGATGGTCTTGTTAGTCAGATCCCCGCGATAATTATCTCAATTGCCGCAGGTATTTTGGTTACCCGATCTTCGGAGGAAGCAAACTTAGGCGAGTTTGTCGGCAAACAATTGACCATTTATCCTCGGGCGATTGCAATTGCAGGCATAATGCTTTTACTTTTTTCCTTATTTTTAGATGAAACATTTTGGCCCTTTTTTATCCTTTCAGTGATCTGTTTCGCTGCTGCTCATCACTTCAATAAAAAACTTGCTGCACAGGAACCTGAATTCGCTGAAATAGGGGGCGGAGGAATGGCAGCACAACCCGCAGCACATTCCAATTCTGCTGCTCCATCAACTGCAGAGGAAAAAGAAGGATCTCGTTTGTCAGCTATGGAAAGTGCGATTGAGCAGGAAGTATTTGGTTTAGAAATGGGATATGGTTTACTTGTACTTGCTGATAATAAAAAAGGTGGAGATCTCTTAGATAGAATAACTGGTGCGAGGACTAATTTTGCCCGTGAAATGGGTATGCTTTTACCAACAATTGGCGTTCGTGATAATATTGAATTGGAGCCAAATGAATATCGCTTTTTACTCAGAGGGAAAGAGATAGTCAGATCATCGATTATGCCTGATCGTGTTTTGGCTATGAGTATGGGAGGTGGGGATGCATCGAAATTGAATGGTATTCCGACAATTGAACCTGTCTTTGGTATTAAAGCTATGTGGGTACCTGAAGAAGAGCGAAGGAATGCCGAAGTAGAAGGCTGTACCGTTGTGGATCCTTCATCCGTCCTTGTCACCCATCTTGCAGATGTTTTAAAACGCGAGGCACATTTAATTTTGGAAAGAGAGGGTACCCAGCGTTTATTGGATTTGATTAAAGACAAAAATCCTACTCTTGTAAGTGAGTTACTTCCTGACTTAGTTAATGTTGGAGTTATTCAGAGAACACTACAAAATTTGCTCAGGGAAAGAGTATCGATAAAAAATCTGACAATTATTTTAGAAACTATTGCTGACATGGCCGCGGTTACTAAAAATCCAGACGATTTATCTGAGCAGTGCAGAAAAAGACTCGGGATGTATTTTGTTAAGGAATATGAATCTGAAACTAATAAATTATTGGCAATGACTTTTGAGCCAACTCTTGAGCAGACGCTTGTCTCTAGGGTTAAGAGAAGCCAATTCGATATAGGTCTTTTGATGGATCCATCTTTAACAGAGGGCATTATTCGAGAAATTGAGCCTAAAATCAATGAAATGGCTGATCGGGGATTAACACCCATTTTGGTTACCACCGCTGAATTAAGACTAGCTTTTCGCCGTTTTATGGAGCCTTCGTATCCTCAACTGGTAGTTTTGGCATATCAAGAACTGCCAACTGAAACGCAGGTCGAGCCTTTTGCTGCGATTGCGCTAGAAGATCGATCTTTGCCGCCAGAAATAGTTTCCGCTTTGGATGAAAATCCAAACATTGGAAGCCAACCGCAGGTAGCTGCTTAATATAATGGAGGTAATGAACGAAAACACATCTGAGCAGGCGAAAGGGAAGCGCTTTCGCTTAATCGTCAGGTCAGCGGAAGAAGCAGTTCGTGTAATTAGGGAAAAATTAGGTGAAAACGCCCGTGTTTTGTCTGTCCGTCAAGTTGGAGGTGAGGGACTGAAGAAGTTTATTTCATCACCTAAGCTGGAGGTGATTGCCGAGTTACCATCAGAGGACGGAGCTATTGCTTCCGAAGCAGATGATGATACGCACGTCTTACAAAATGGCCTTGCACCTGCAACCTCTCCAAACTTAAAGGATGTCAATGAGGCGACTGTTACTGAAACATTGAAAAGTGAGCAGGAACCTGAAGGAATAACAAAAGGCAATGTCGATTTAAATTCAATTGAAATTCTTCTTAAGGCTGGGTTTGATTCACAGTTAATCAGCGTCATTGAAACATGGTCCAATTGGAATGACATTAAAAACCTTCCATTAGCTGACACACTAAAGGAAATTACAATTGGACTATCGGACAGATTTAAAGTGACAGAAAATCAACCCGTTCGGGATAGAATTGCTATCATTGGAGCGCCTGGAGTTGGTAAAACTACAACCCTATGCAAATTTCTTGCCCATGATGTCTTTATGAACAAGAAAACTCCGAATGTTTTGAAGGTTGAAAATGGAGTTCCTAATCCAGATGACTCCTTAAGGATATTTTGCGAGGTTATTGGAGTTACACTTCATAGAGAGGCGGCAAAAGCACCATCCTCATCGCTTCAGTCTCCATTGTATCTTGATTTACCAGGTTTGTCATTGGGCCAGCAAGCAGAGTGGGTTGGTGCTAAAGAAGCTCTGGATTCGTTAAATGTTGAGACGAGAGTTATGGTTTTAAACGCTGCTTACGATAAGCAAATTATTAATAAAACTATTAATCAAGGTCAATTAATAGGAGCTACACATTTAGCTTTCACCCATTTTGATGAGATTTCAAATTCAACGAAATTGTGGCCGATCCTGCTTCGTAATCAGTTTTCACCTTTGTGTATATGTAACGGGCAAAATGTTACAGGTGATTTTACTACTAATGTTTTAAATCAAATGATAGCCAAAACTTTCCCCGAGGAACTTTATTCGCGTGGTTTTTCATCTTACAGGAATATTTAAGTAATGAATAATAACGCACATTTTTTCTTCTCACTTTTTGGCTTTGTGGGGTTCGTTTTCTTTTTCATTGTTAGTTGTCTGACCGGTGAGGATTTACTATTCACCCTTGTTAAAAGCACTTTTGGTTGCCTGTTTTTTGCAATTGTGGGCAGATTCCTTTTGTGCTTTGCTTTAAATGGCCTTAAAAATCAATCTTCAGATGAACCAACCGTCAGTGCACAAATTTCCCAAAATAGACAATCCACAAAGCTCTCTGTGGATCCATCTGTATCGGCCACTGAGGCCATGGCGCAAGCTGCAACCAAAGCTCGACGTTTAGTTGAAGCAAAAGCTTAGATTTATTCCGTAAATGAATTCTGCATCACTCAAAAGCGAAAAAAGAGATTCTCCTTCTGCATTAGCATATTCCAAAAGGATGAAAGAGGCTGCTCTTAAATATCGTCAAGCGATGAGCAGTAAGGAGTCTCGGGATCAGTTGATTGAAGATTATTTGCCTTTAGTTAAATCGATTGTTTCTCGGATGAGATCTCATTTTCCTGACCATTATGAAGTGGAGGATATTTACGGCGTGGGGGTTAAGGCTCTGGTTATTTCCGTTAATCAGTTTAATCCATCCAAAGGTAAATCGTTCGGAAATTATGCTGCACTACGAATAAAGGGTTCACTGATTGACGAACTACGTAAGATTGACTCACTTCCGAGGGCTAATCGTGCTAAAGCAAAATCATTGCAAGCTACGATCTCAGAAATGGAATCTCGCTTGATGAGACCTGTAAGTATTGATGAGGTAAAGGCAGAACTGAATTTAAATGATTCTGAGTACTCAAAGCTCTTAAAGCAAACGCAACCTGTTACTTTTGTTCCTATAGATGAGCCCGCCGGTGTTAGTCATGGAGATGGTGATTTGATTCCATTATCAGAAACGATTTCTGACCCAACTGAGCAAGATGCCTCTGAGCAAACTGAGCACAGGGAGAGAGTCTATTTATTAAAAGACAAAATTAAGGATTTACCCGACCCACAAAAGAAAATTTTGATGCTTTATTATTACGAAGAACTTAAACTTTCTGAAATTGCCCACATTTTTGGCTTGTCTGAAGGAAGAATAAGTCAAATTTTGTCACATAGCGTACTATCGTTGCGTTCCCATTTTCAATCTTTAAAATAATCACTCTAAACTTGTCATGCTTCTATCAATTGGAATTGTAATCGTATTTGCTTCATGTATCGGTGGTTTTATGACCGCGGGTGGAAACCCTGTTTCCCTTATCCACCCTGGTGAAATTATGATCATTTGTGGAATAGGTCTCGGAATTTTAGTAGTTTCGAGCCCCAAAAGTGTACTGGTAGGACTTAAAATTGACATTATAAAGGCTTTTAAAGGTGGGGTTGCTAGCAAAGATAAATTCATTGATCTCCTTGTTCTGCTCTATGAACTTTTTATGCTTGGTCGAAGAAAAGGAACGCCAGCATTGGATGAACATGTTAGTGATCCACAAAATAGCTCGATTTTTACAAAATATCCATCCTTCTTGAATGACGCTGGTCTTGTTGAGTTCCTTTGTAATTCTCTTCGTCCAATCGTTGATGGTCGATGTAAGCCGGCTGAAATTGGTGGGATTTTAAAAGCTGAATTGGATAGCCGGGAAGCTGAGGCAGGAAGGTCTATCAAGGCTGTCGAAATGATATCTGATGCACTTCCTGGGGTAGGTATTGTGGCTGCTGTACTTGGTATTATTAATACAATGTCAAACTTGGAAGACCCATCGACGGTTGGTGCAAAGGTGGCAGCAGCTCTTAGTGGTACATTCCTTGGGATTTTCCTAGCTTACGGTTTAGGTATTCCTCTTGGTCGACTCATCTCCTTGAATCAAACTCAAGAGTTTTTGTACTACCATATTGTTGAAAAGTCAGTTTCTGGCTTTGCTACTGGATTATCTCCAATAATGGCTGTGGAGATTGGTCGTCGTTCCCTTGACTCACTTATACAGCCTTCAGCTGATGACCTTGAGGAAAAATGTAAAGATGCAACGAAAGGCGGATAATTTATATCTTCTTTTTGTCTGTGATGAAAATATTTAAAAATTCTAAGTCCTTCACAACTATAGGGAGTCATGGAGGTGCCTGGAAAGTTGCTTATGCTGATTTTGTGACGGGTATGATGTCTTTGTTTTTGGTCCTATGGATTTTATCTCAGGATGAAGAGGTGATAATCGCAACGACAAGATTTTTCAGAGATCCTTACAAAGCGGGTGTTCCAAAATCAACCCCTATTGAGCAAAAAGATGCTCGACCTGGTAGTATGGTTGACCAAATTGTTGGCCGATCGGATACGACAATGAGAAATACGGATGATACGACTTCCATTGATATTGATGTTTTACATCGGATTGCTCAGGACTGGTACGAACGATTACGACTTCATGAGATCGATGATTCCACGATTCAAATCGAGGCTACTTCTGAGGGAATTAAAGTTACTCTTTTTCACGGTGACACAAAACCACTTTTTGAACCATCTTCTTCACAGCTAACTTCTCATGGTAGAAAAGTGATGCAGAGAATGTCATGGTTGCTTTCTCAACATGTTTTAGTCTATCGAATTGATTCGCACACAAATCACTTGGACGAGGGTAGGGGGATTGGAGAAAATTCGACTGCGTGGTCGATGTCCCTTGAGCAAGGAGCTGAAGTTACAGACGCCCTTGTTCATTACTCTGCGGGTGAACTTGATGGAAAGCTTGAACGGATCACAGGACATGGTTCAACAAAGCCAAATAAGAACCGTTTTCCTAACCAACCCGAAAAAAACAGGCGAATCGAACTAAGTTTAGTCTTGGATATGAGTAAAAAGGATTTAGCTAAATTTAAATAATCAATTAATGGTATGCTACTTGCTTTTCCTTTTTGATGCAAAGTTATTTGTCAGGTCGGGGAACTAATGCTGAAGATTTTGTCAGTGATAAAGCTGAAAGTTCTTTTTCTTCATACCTTGGTGCAGCTAATCAATTAAATTCATCGTCACTTCCGCCCAACGATGCTGAACCCGCAGGAAATATTGAAACCGAAGAAATTCATGCGGATGAAACTGGCATTAAAGTTGAAGTTGTCACAGAAGATGGACAACCTCGGAAAATCTTGGTTCATATTCCAGACGGTCGAATTGTAGAACTTGGTTGCGAGTATTAATTTTCGTAAAGGTTCGGCATTTTTGGCATGTATAATGCTTAACAAAATGCGTGAATTTGTCTTTATATGAAAACGCCTCTGCATTGCGTGGACTTGAGCAGTATCAGAATGTAATTGCCAACAATATTGCCGCTAGCCATGTAGCTGGTTTTAAAAAAGTAGCAGTCAGTTTTGAAGCTGTTGAGGGTGGTGAAATTCCGAGAAGCACTCATGGGAGGTTAAGGCATGAGATGCCTGGGTCATTTCCTATAATGAAAAATCAGGTTGATTATAACGAAGGGGAAATGAAAGAAACGAACAACCCGAATGATTTGGCATTAAGGGGAGAAGGTTTTTTTGCATTATTAAATCAGGAGGGCGATTCAGTTTATTCACGGGATGGACAATTTTACTTAGATGCCCAAGGTACTATGGTAAACAGCATGGGGCATCAATTTTCTGACGATGGCGGTGCAAGTATTGAAACAATACCGGGAGCTGGAGATATTACAATCGACAAAGAAGGCCAAGTTTTTCAAGGAAATCAAAACATTGCTAAAATTGGGGTTTTTAGTTTCGAAAACCCCTTGTTAGATTTGCAGAATGTTGGTGGCGGATTTGTGGCAAAAAATCCGGATCTTGTGCCTGAGGTTGCTGATCCAGAAAACTTTACTGTCATGCAGGGCTATCTTGAATCAAGCAATGTTTCTGCAATTGAGGAAATGATCGGATTAATCGAAGTTTCCCGTGCTCACGAAGCTAATCAGAAAATGATTCAAACTTTTGATCAGAATTTAGGCAAGGCAATTGGAACTTTAGGACAGACACAATAATTTTAACAACTATCAATTATGAATTTATCTCTATACTCTGGTGCGACTGGGATGCAGGCTCAGCAAATGAATCTAAATGTTATCTCGAATAACATAGCCAATGTAAACACAACAGGCTACAAAAAGAATAAAATTGAGTTTCAAGATTTGCTTTATCAAAATCCACGTCAATCAGGTGGTCAAACCGGTGCGGGTAATGTCGTTCCAACTGGTGTTGAAATGGGAAATGGTACTAAGGTTGTATCAACGGCCAAAATCTTCACACAAGGACAGTTAACACAAAGTGGAGAAAAAATGGATATTGCCATTGATGGTACAGGTTTTTTTCAGGTTGAAAAGCCAGACGGCACAGAAGCTTACACCCGTGATGGTGCATTCAAAGTTGGTCCAGACGGTCAAATTACCACAGCCGATGCATTGCCATTGGCCGCAGGTTTGCAAATTGACCCAGAAGTAACTAATGTCTTTGTTTCTCCAACCGGTGAAGTTTCTGTGGAAACTGCAGATGGTACTCAAATTATCGGACAATTGGAGTTGGTTAGGTTTCCTAACTCAGCTGGGCTGAAAGCGACTGGTGGAAACCTTTTTATCGAAACTGAAGCTAGTGGTGCTCCCGAGATTGGTGCTCCCGGAGAAAACGGATTCGGAGTTTTACAACAAGGATATCTTGAAATGTCTAACGTGAATGTGGTGGAAGAAATGGTAAATATGATTATTGCCCAAAGAGCTTATGAGATTAATTCGAAATCAATTCAGACTTCTGACGATATGCTTTCAAGAGTAAATCAGTTGAAGAGATAACTAATGCGTTTCTTTTTTATATTGCCTTGTTATTTAATCAGCACACTTTCTGCTGATGTGGGGCGCTTTATTGATGACTCTATCGATTTTCCTGTTCCTACATTTCAAACTTTGACTAAGTCATCTGCTCTGATCTCGCCTAGTATACCACATGCAGGAGCAGATCGTTCGAATTTATCAGTTGTCCCTCAATCAGTTTTGCTTACTCGCGAGACTTTAGAATCAAAACTTGGCGAAAGCATATCTCACCGTTTTCAGGCTTCTGGCAGAATCGTTGCATATCTAACTCGGGAGTGGGAAACAATTAAGGTTTCTTCAAATTATTTCCTGAAAATCTCCGATTGTTCTCCCGACGAAGTTTGCCCAAGTACATTTATCCGGTTTGCCATTTGGGATAACGGAAGTTTGGTCGGAGAGTTTTCTGAACCTGTGAGGATTTCTCATTATGTGGATGTGTTTTATTCGAGTAAGCCTTTGCATCGCGGAATGAGGTTAAGTTCAGCCGATTTGGAATCTAAACCAGTTGATATTCTGAAGAAGTTTGCCGGTTCCGTTCCTGCGTCCTCGAACATTAAGAGTTATCAATTGACCACCAATTTAAAGCCAAATACACCGCTAAAATGGAACTTCTTGTCTAAAGTTACCTTAGTCAGGAAAGGTCAGGTTATTGATGTGTTTGCTTCTGGTAATGGTATCTATGTGACGATGAAGGGCATGGCTCTTGAGGATGGCGTAGAGGGCGGATTTGTTATGGTTAGAAATTTGTCATCCGATAAGGAGTTTCAGGCTAAAGTCTTAAATGAAAATAGCGTTAAAGTTCACCTATGATAATGAAAAATCTATTACGATCTACTCTCTTGTTTTTAATTTTTGTTCATACCACCAACGGGGTGTCACTTTGGACGAAAAGCAGCAACAATCAGCGTGGGCTTTACTCAGATAGGCGTTCTTATTCGGTTGGAGATTTGATTACAATTGATGTCGGAGAAAGTTCTTCCTTGGCAGCTTCGCAGAATTCAGTTCGAAACCGGCAGTCACAAGTCGAAAATGCCGTAAAGCAATTTCTCTTTGCTAATAGCAAAATGGGAACTCATAATGGTGGTTTGCCAGGCACCGAGATAGAGACTAAGAGCAGCAATAAAGGTGGTGGGTCGATAGCGAATACTCAAGATTTAAAAGGTCGCGTTAGCGTTGTGGTAATCGATGTTTTACCGAATGGGGTACTTGTTTTAGAAGGTGCACGAATGGTAACTTTTTCAGGAGAGAGCTACTATGCAGTTTTAAAGGGAATGGTTAGAAAAGAAGATATCGGAATCGGATTTAAAGAAGGATTACGGTACAGGAATATTGTTTCTTCTCAATACATTGCTGATGCTCAAATAGAATTTGTATCTAAGGGAAGCTTAAATGATGCACAAAAAGAGAGTTGGTATCAACGAATTGCATCCATTGTTAATCCATTTTAAATTTATGAATTTTTTAGCTAGCAGCAAAATGGTATTGTGGCCGATTTTTTTCTTTGCCACATTTTCCTTGTTTGGGGCAAGAATAAAGGATCTTACCGATGTGAGGGGTAGTAGAAGCAATCAGTTGTATGGATACGGTATTGTAACAGGTCTGTCCGGACAGGGAGATTCACGAATCGAGTATACTGAGTTAGGAATTTTAAATGCACTTGAGTCTCTTGGTATTCGAGCAGATAAAGCTGATAAATCTAGAAATATTGCTGCTGTAATGGTAACAGCCGAAATTGGACCCTTTGCAAAGGAAGGTTCGAAAATGGATGTCACAGTATCTTCAATCGGAAATGCAGACGCATTACAGGGAGGGATTTTGCTCCAAACTCCCTTATACGGGGCAGATGGAAAAGTTTATTCTGTTGCTCAGGGTGCTGTTTCTATCGGAGGTCTTTCTGCTGGAGGAGGAGGGGGTGCTAATGTTCAAGTTAATCATCCGACTGTTGGTATTGTGACAAATGGTGGTTTGGTTGAAAGAGAAATCGACAGTCAGATTTTAAACAATGGAAATGAGATCGAACTAATCTTAAGATCCCCTGATTCTTTAACTGCCGTTAAAATTGCCGATGCAGTAAACAAATACTACCCAGGAACATCTCTTGCATTGGACAATGGCGTGGTAAATATTCAAGTACCAATCGATTTCCGTGGTCAAACAACCAATTTCTTAGCTGCCATAGGTGGTATTGATGTAAAACCTGATGTACCAGCACGTGTAATTATTAATGAGCGGACTGGTACAATCGTGGCGACACAAAGCGTTAGAATCTCTCCTGTTGCGGTCAGTAGTAGTAATATTACTATTTTCTTAAATCCAACAACTGGAGTAAGTCAGCCACTACCATTTTCCCAAGGAGCAACAACTGTAATGCAGGGTGAGAATGCAGATCTTGTAGAGGAAATCGGACGTTTCGAGGCTCTTGATGAACTTGACCCTCCTGGTGCGTCAACGGTTAATGAGCTTGCATCAGCATTAAATAAACTGGGATTAACCACAAGGGAAATGACTTCGATTCTTCAATCCATTAAGAACGCTGGGGCACTCCAAGCTGAGCTTATCATTAACTAATGTATTTTTATGGAAACTGAATCAGCTAGCAATTCTTATGTGGGAATGGATTCATCCATGCTTTTGGAGATGGCTCACTCAAAGCATACTACTCAGGAGCAAAAAGTCGCTGCTGTTAGTGATCAATTTGAGTCAGTTTTGGTAAAACAGTTTTTGAAAGAGGCACTTAAGCCAATGTTCAAAGGTGTTTTTAACGAAGACGGTGGTGCACATCGAATGTACAGGCACTTTTTTACTGACGCAATTTCTGAAAGTATAGCGAGTGGAGGTGGGTTTGGCGTTTCATCGATCCTTCAGCAACAACTTCAGTCCAATGTTTCCGAAGGAGAAAAAGTGGGAGAATAATATGGTACAATTTGCAGAAAAGACGGGTGCTAAACTTTCTTTTACATGGGAAGACCTGCTAGCTTTGTTGCGAGATGAACTGCAGGAGTACGGTGGTTTGGTCGGTTTGCTTAACACACAACAACAAAGCATTTTAGATCGTCGTTCAGAAAGTCTAATGGAAATCAACCAGTCAGTGCAGACTCAGATGGAAGCTAGTCAAATCTTACAGAAAAGAAGACAGGGTTATGTATCTTCACTTGCTCATTCTTTTGGGGAACCCACTGATTCCAGTTTAAACCAATTAGTTGATTATTTCCCTGAAGTTACCCGCCCAATGTTTTTAAGTATAATAGAGGAAATCAATAATTTAATTTCGCGAATTCGCAGCAAAATCGTTCAGAATCAAAAAATTCTTCAACGATTGACTGAAGTAACTGATCAAATTTTGCTGGCCACTGATCCAAAATCTCACTCCAAAACCTACGATCGTTCTGGTGATTTGAAGAGGCTTGCCTCTCAGTCACGTTCTAATCTGAACGAATCGGCATAAATTTCAAAATGGGTTTATTAGGAGAAATTTCAAAAAGTTCTGAAGCACTTCGCTATCATTCCCGTACAGCTGAAGTTGCTGGTCAAAACCTCGCACATGTTAACGATGAGTCTTATGCTCGCCAGCGTGTTTTGGCCAAAGAAGGCGTCATGTACACCTCTGCAGGTGGGTTGCTAACATCGGGACTTTCAGCCGGGGGAGTTGATCATGCACGCAATGATATTCTAGATTCCAGAGTTATAAAAGAGAAAGGCGATTCAGCATCTTTAGCTGCACAACAGGAAATCCTTGAGATTTTGCAAGCCGCTCTCGGTGAAAAGATAACTAGGCAGGGAGTTAATGTTGGGCTTGATGATCTACATGAAAGTGATTTAGCACCAGGTAGTTTAACAAGGGCAATTAATGATTTCTTTAACAGCTTTCAAGAGTTCTCAGCTTCTCCTTACGAGCCAACGATTAAACAGGAACTTTTTCATAAGATAAATACCCTTACCAAAAGATTTAATGAGGCTGGGCATAGTCTTGAGAATTTAGAGAGCGATATATCTGAGATTATTCAACGATCTGTTAGTCAAGTTAACACAGTATTGGCTCAAATTCATGAAGCTAACACTCAAGTTCGTCGTTTTGAACTTCTTGATCAGGGCAAAGCAACATTGTACCGAGATCAACGGCAGAAATTGTTTGAAGAATTAGGTAGCTATATTAATTTCAGTAAAGAAGACGATGTCACAGCAGCCACCGGTAAGGAGTCAGGATTTGTTAACTTGTTTGTCGAAGGAAAAAATGGGCAGAAAATTTCGATTTTGGATTCTGCCGGGCCTCAACTGTTATCGAATGATTGGGGTAAAAAACTTACGCTTAAAGCACCAGTAAATGAATTAGGTACAGCTGCGAAAGTTCTGGCAAAGGTAGATTCCAATGGTCAATTAGGTAGATTAGAAGTGATTGATGGAGGTTCATTGTACGATGACGCAGGAGGGCCATTTCTTGTTAGTATTTTACCCCCGCAACCGACGAATGCGACTGATGCAACAGATACAGTACTCGCAGTGGCAAAAAAGAAAGGTGATGTTTTCTTTCAGTCAGGTGCTTATTATCAGGCACTAGCAGACACTATTAAAGGCGATACAGTTACAGATCCGACCAAATTTCTGGCAATTTCGGATCCAATAAACGGCGTAGTGTCTGAAACTAAGAGAACTTTTTCGGATGTAGATTTCATACCAAAGGGCCAACAGATTTACTATGAGGGGAAATTATACCAGGCAACAACCGATGTTGGTGCAGTAACTTCTGAAGACGGTTCGGTTGATCCTGAATCAGGTGCGAATTTAAGCTCCCGCGGTTATAACTCTGGTGAGGTTTTCAAATTTAATGATAACTATTTCCAAAGCACTCAGAATGTTGGTAAAGGTTTTGATCTAGATTCTCTTTCTGCAAATTCCGGAGTTGTTAATAATGCTGGTGTATTGTCTTTAGGTGCCAACCTGCCCAAAAGATCAGAGGAGAATGCTCTCGCTTGGCCAAATGGAAATTCGCTTTTAGCGGGAGAGGTGGTTTCATTTGTAAACCCTAATGCAGTAACTGGTTCATCTGCTGACTTTTACATGGCAGTTAATGCTGTTGATGCAACAAGTACCGAATTGCCTCACACATCTTTTAATTTTGTAAAACTAAGTTCCTTTGTTGATGATTCAGTTCAAACTGTACAATCCCTCCCACAGGAGGTTACAAATACTACAAACGGTGTGGGTGTGACCAATGTAGAAATAAATTTTGAATCTGGCGAAATTTATTACGACGAAACTTCATTAACTCATTTTTTAGTAAAAGCTAAGCCTGAAAGTATTATTGGGGAAGTTGAAATAGGTGCTTTTAATCCGAATGATGCTAAGTGGCACGGTAACTTTCATATTTTTTCTCCTGATCCTGCTTCCGGTCTTCCTCCCACATCTTTTTTGAGAAGATCAAATCCGGGTTCTCTAAATACAACGAACGGCACATTAGAAGAATTAAATATAGGTGTTGCAGAAGCAATTATTCAGAATGGTGAAATAAAAAGCTTCAACATTCTTCAAAGTTCCAGTGGTTTACCATCCACTGACTCCCTTTTCATAAATGGTGAAGAAATGGCGGTCAAATCCGGTTCCATTCATGGCTATCAACAGGCCAGGGCAGTTGAATTGGAAGACTTCAGGTTTTCGCTCAATTCATTAGTTTCGGAATTTGTTACCCAGGTAAATAAAATTTACAACCCAGATGATGCACCGGGTAATTATCTTTTTGGCTATCAGGCAAACTTGACCCGTCCAACTATGGGCTCAAACTTATTAATGGAAGATGAATTTGGTTTGTATGGCGTCGAAGGGAACGGTGATCTTACCCTATTTCGTAATGAGGTTAACATGACCTTGCCCTATTCTGAAGGTGATACCTTTACCATAACTAATGCCTCGCCCATTGTCCCACTTGAATTAAAAGATCAATTTGAGGGTACAGGTTATATTATTCGAGATTTTGATGATCCTAACGATACTGATGATATCACTGAAGATAAAGAACCCGGAGTAACATCAATGGTTTATGGGTCAGCAACGGGTATGCAGAATGTAACGATGGAGACTGACCCAACATATCCAGGTGAAGATTTGCTTCTTGGTAACGGCGATGATGGTCGTTCTATTATGTTGGCTTATGAAAACATTCCATTTAAGATGGTTCAAGGTGGTAGCACTTTTGTATTAGGTGATAATTATTCATTCGATGCTGTACTCGAAAATAGTTGGAATTTAGCTAGTTCTTTAATTGTTGATAATGATTTGACTGCTGAAAGTCTTGTTGCGAGTTTGGATTTTGATCAAGGTGCTAACGATATTGCACTTAGAATTGCAGAGTTGGGAAATGGTGAGTTTTCTAAAGACATTTCTGATATTAATGCAGACTTAGGTAACTCGTTAGCAGACCTTAACGACAATATTGATCATCAAAAAACAATTGAGAATTTACTACTAGAACAAAGAAATGCGGTAAGTTCGGTTTCGATTGACGAGGAAGTAGCCGATTTGATGCAATTTCAAAGGTCTTTTCAAGCTTCTTCCCGTGTCCTTAATACGCTCGACAAAATGCTCGAACTTGTTGTTATGGGGTTGATCAAATAATTTAATGAGATTACCCAATATAACATCAAGCAATTCAATTATCCAAAAGATAAATGAACTTGATCAGCAAAGGTTTAAGCTAGATGCTCAAATTACCAGTGGGCAAAAACTCACTTTACCTGAAGATGATGGCATGCGATTGGGGCGCGTTATTCAATTAGAAACTCAAAAAAGTCAGTTAACTCAGTACCAAAGAAACGCATCCTACGCTAAAGAGTACTTAGACGCCGGTTATCTTAATTTAGACAAACTAGTTGAGCTTAATCAACGGGGGCAGGAAATTGCTCGAACTGCAGGTTCGAGTTTGAATGGTGCTGCGATGGAAACCTATGGTCATGAGATTAATCAATTAATCGAAGAAGCTTTAAACCGAGTTAATTCAACCCATCGCAAACAGGCATTATTTGGTGGTACCAAGTTGAAACCCGAATTTAATAATTCTGAAGTTCAGTTGGGCAAAAGAGAGCAAAAAACATTTACATTTAACGAAGTGGGGTCCATCGGTAACGATGGCATAAGAAGGATTAAGCAAGGTGAGGTTATTTCATTTTCTTTAAATGGTAGGGAGTATGTTGTGGAGGCCAAGGTTGATGGGGTATCAACTGATATCGTGTCTTCCCTCATGAAAGATTTAATTAATAACGATAAAGAAATTTTATCTGAATCTCCGGTATATGAAGAAGCGAATTACAAAGCATTTGTTCGGGGAGGAACGAGTGGTTCAATCCGTAATTCTTCTGTTCAACTATCTTCAGAATTATCTCTCGCCGGAGAACTTTTAGTTTTTGGCACAGTTGGTCAGTCTTACAATGCAGCATCAACTTACACAACTAAGTGGGACCCAAATCATTATTTTCCTGAGCAACTTGAGCAAAAACTTAATTCAGAAGCATCATCTTTGTATCCTGGGTTTAGTTACGAATCTCTTGGGGAAACTGAAAAAGCAATTGTTCGTGCCAATGTTGAAGGAAGTGACTGGACAAGGAACCTAACTGTTACGCCAAGCAATGTCGATGGTACAGCAACTGTCCAAATTGATCATAAGGAAAATTGGAGACGTCTTAATATTTATAAATTAGGCGAGGTGGTTGAACATGATGGTCGCTTTTTTGAATCAATTATTTCTGATAATGTTAATCATTCTCCCGTTAACTCAGGGACTAATTATTGGAGGGAACTTGGATCAACCTACAATGTAGATCGTGAGGATTGGAACCTAAATGTTTCGGGTATTACCAATCGTTATTATTATTCTAGCCCTGATGGTAAATTATTTTCTGATCAGCTTGAAGCACGAGCACATGCTAGTAATATTCTTTCAACGAGTAAGTTGGCCGAGTATCAGAACGCTGCAGATCCGAATTTAGCTTTTACCACAGATCTTGATGCTGCTGTAAAGAAAGTTTCAATTCCAGTTAATGAATTTTCGGTTAAAGGTTCAGAGAGTGACGCAACTGTTTTCTTTAATCCGGAAACTTTTGATTACGAGTTGGTTGCGGCTGCCGAGGGCGGTTCCATAATTAACGGGACTTTTTTGAAAGAAAACAATCAAGTTTTTTCGGCGACCCAAAATTTTCAAAATAATGATGTCATTTTACATAACGGTAGGTATTTTTTAGTGGAAAATGCCAACTCGGTTGTCCAAGAAAATTTAGATTTTATCGAAGACTCTTTTCCTCCCAGCGGTGAAGTTATTTCATACAGCGGGCAGACTGAGAAATTTTCTTCTGGAGCACCCTTATCTGTAATTTCTGGCCAATATTTGCATGATGACACGAACGATAAGTATTATTTTGCGAATCAAGCTCTCACGTTGAGCACAGATCAAATTGATGCTTTGATTTCTGATACAAGTGCTACACTGCTTTCTACCCCACCAAGCGTTGCTAGTTTAAGTACAGTTAACTCTTCCGCACAACTTGCCGGTGATTTTATATCTCCAGATGGGCAAACAATTATGGTTGCATCTGATGTAATGAGAGGAAGCTTTGACCCCAAAAAAGAATATGCTGTTGGTGATGTAGTTTGGAATGGAGCAGATTCAAGTGGAAAAGGTCAGTATTTTGAAATAGCTAATCAAAAACATCTCGGTGAGTGGAAAAGCGGCAATTCTGTAGTTACTGGAGAGACAGTACATTTTGAAGGTAAACTCTATCAAGCTAGGCAAAATTTAACTTCCATCAATAATATTGAAATTAATTTTAATAACACAAATTGGGAGGTAGTATCTGATTTAGCTGAAGCGTCCCAACTTCCAAACGCTGGAGATGTTTCTGCTATTGTTTATAACGAAGCAACATTGGATGCTACTATAACTGACACAAGTACTAATAAATATTTCAAAGTTTTTGACGCAGACTCTAATTCGATTTCTTCTCCACTTCCAACTGGTCTATTGGCAGTAGGTTATCCACCTGACGATCTTAACCTTAAAAAAGGTCAGTACTTGCATGACTCAGTTAATGGCAAATATTTTGCTGTAAAAGAAGATTTAACTATTTCTTTATCCACCGGGACTTTAGATACTGCAAATGAACCAAATTTCGTTGAATTAACAGAGCGTTCTGATGGTAACGTAATTCTGCTTGGTAACACGCTTCCCACTGAGGGGAAAGAACTGACTTATTCCCAAGATTCAAAATTCGATGCAGATGTTGGTGATTTTGTTTATGACTCAATAAATAATGATTTTTATGTCGTAAAGAAAACTATAAGCAAACCGGCAGGTTGGACTGGAGGAATACCAGATTATTCTCTGCAAGAAGGAGAATATTTTAGTAAGATAGGAAGTGGTGCACCTGGTCCTCGTTTAGCTCAACAGGGCGAGCAGTGGAACTCAGTAAACTCTTATGGTTTAGGGCAGATTGTTTACAATGAAGGCAAATATTTTCAGGCACAAATAGACGGAACTATTGGTATTCTAC
>JABGWZ010000211.1 GCA_018675995.1 Opitutia bacterium
ATAATCTTCAAGTTCGATTTTAACTTTTCCACTGAGTAGAAGCAGACCGAGAATATTTGGAAATGCCATTCCTAATATCATAAGATCACTGAAGTTTAGTATGTTGGTCGCAGTGATAACTGACCCCAAAAATGTAAATATTAGAAAGATTATTTTATAAATTATGGATGAATTATCGCCAAACATCCAAGCCCAACATCTTTCCCCATAGTAGGACCATGAAATCATGGTAGAAAAGGCAAACAAGAAAACCGCGATTGAAAGCACATAAGGAAACCAACTTATAACACTCTCCATTGCTGCAGATGTAAGGGCACCACCTTGGTTATTTTGTATAAAAGTTTGATTAGATGGATCTAGATAAGAGCCTGTAACAATGATAACTAGTGCAGTCATTGAGCATACTATTATCGTGTCGATAAACGGTTCAAGCAAAGCAACAATTCCCTCTTCGACGGGATGGGATACTTTTGCTGCAGAATGAGCGATAGCGGCAGAACCGATGCCTGCTTCATTAGAGAATACGGCTCTTTTTACGCCTATAATTAATACGCCTAAAAAGCCCCCAAATGCAGATTGAGTGTTAAAAGCTTCCTCAAAAATTAGACTTACTGCACCAGGAATTTTCTCAGAGAGGGAATAAAGAATGAAGATGCAAGCCAAGAGGTAAACTCCGCACATGAAAGGAACGACCAGAGACGCAACTTTTGAAATACTTTTTATTCCACCAATTATAACAAACCCGACAAGTATTGAGAGTGCTAAACCGTAAATCCAAGGATATTCTGATAAAATAGGGAAAGCTCCTTTGATGAGGTCTAAGGATTGGACAACTTGAAATGCATTGCCACCTCCAAATGATCCTCCAATGCAAAGTATGCAAAATAATCCTGCCAAAAAACCACCAAGGTGCTTGCAGTTGATTTCTTTGAGTCCATCAGAAAGGTAGTGCATTGCACCTCCCATAATTTTTCCGTCCTTTCGTACTTTTCTATATTTTTGACCTAGTACACATTCGGTAAATTTTAATGACATCCCAAGAAATCCGACTAATATCATCCAAAATGTTGCCCCAGGTCCTCCAGTTCCAATCGCTATTGCAACGCCTGCAATATTTCCTAGACCCACGGTTGCAGATAAAGCCGTTGTTAATGCCTGAAAGTGAGTTACCTCCCCTTTTTTATCCCCTGTGTCATGCTTACCTCTGATTAATTCAATTGCATGTTTAAATAATCTGACGTTCACAAACCTCATTCTCAGTGTAAAGAACATCGCTCCTCCAAGTAACCACGCTACGACAAGCGGAATTTGGAGGCCTGGGATCGTCCAAAATAATAGCTCTTCTAATGGCGAAACAATAGACGCTCCAAAGACATGATCCAGTTTTTCCTGCCAACTGATATTAGAGTCTTTGCTTTTACCAAGGCACATATTTTCACTTAAAAGTAAAAGAATTATGGGATGGAGTAGGGTATTTTTGTTCATGAGTTCTCACTATCACAAAAAAAGATAATGATATACAATTAGAATTTAGCAGTTGAACCTTTTTAAATTGCTAGTGAAAAGTAAACTCGTTTTTAATTTTAAAACTACTAAACTTGAAAATAATTACTAGGTACCTAGCGAGTGAATGGACCAAATGGTTCGTGTTGTTTTTTTTGGCTCTTTACTCCTTACTTTTTTTGCAATTCTTAACCGATTACTCAACGGAGTTTTACGCGAATTCTTTGAGTATATGTTTGCAAGAGTTTATCTATTTGGCGTTTTCTTACTTATCCTGGCTATTCCCAGTAAGCTGTTTCTTAGCAACAATATTTACTATTTCAAATTTAGGCAAAAACAGGGAATTATTAGCCATGGATGCTTCTGGGCTTTCAATTTTTTATATTTGTCGTCCAATTTTAATCATGTCCTTTTTATGTTGTGTCTTTTCCTGGTTATGCAAAGACACTAAGGATTTTCCTAGCTTTTTTGACAATTCTTTTGGATGGTCGCTCGAAAAGAATGTAAAAGAAACTCAATCTTTTCATATGAAAATTGATGATAAAAAGAGAACTTGGTATTTTAATAACTATGATTTTCACAAGAATGAAGCTCATGGTATATATCTATATTCTTATGATGAAAAGGGTAATGACCTTTTTCGTATAAAAGCTAAAACTGGTTTCTTTTCAGAAGAAGGTTGGGAACTGAAGGATGGGTATTTTCTTGGTTTTTTAACATCGATGGGAACTCCATTTCTATCAAAAGGCCATATTGCCTGGGAATCTTATCCTACCATTGAGCAAGACCCTTTGGATTCTGATACCTTTAGTCCCAGGTTTAAGAAAGAGTTCTCTACTCTATATTTACCTGAAATTAAAGATGATGCTCGACCATTTGCTCTATTACGAACAGAACCTAAAAGTTTAAGCTTCGGAGAGTTGAACTTGCTAATCAGCGATTTTCCTTCAGAAAACTCATCTCAAGTTCATCCATATCGATTAAGAAGAGCACAACTTTTTTGGAATGCCCCTGCCTGTCTGTTAGCCGCTTTATGTGCCTTAGCAATTTCAATCAATAGGCAGCAATCGTCAATTGGCATAATTGTAGGTGTTTCGATAATTTGGATTTCCGGGTTTTATATGATACGCACATTTTGTGATGCATTGGGGGAGAAAGGAATATTAAAGGAATGGCAAGCAAGTGGAATTCCTTTTGCTGTTATTTTGTTGTTTTCTATAGTCCAGCTTTGGAGGAAGAGATAACGATCAATTTGGCTTCTTGTCTTTTCTATTCGACTTCTCGAAGTTGTATGCTTTCGACAACTTTTCCCCCTGCAAACACATTTGTTACGGTAACTAATTGATCTCCTTCTTTAACCCAGCTTTCGCCTTTTAATTTTTCAATAGCATGTTTAATTGTTAGTTCTGGATCATCATTGAATGACATTAGGAATGGCTCGATACCCCAAATTAGTCGGAGCCTGCGATGAAGTCCGTCCACATCAGTAAATGCAAATAAAGGTGCTCCATTTGGCCTTAATGCACCAAGTTTTGATGCAAGATCTCCACTCCGAGTAAAGACTAAAACCGCTGAATTTTTCATTTTCATCGCAAGCATTGCCGCGGATTTAAGCATTTTGGCTTTCGGGCGAAATAATTTAAGTTCGTCACTTAATCCAGGTGTAATTTCAGATTCAATTCTTGAGGCAACTCGGTTGAGTAAATTTATGCATTCCACCGGTTGCTTTCCAGTTGTAGTTTCGCCACTTAGCATAAGACAGTCTGCACCTTCAAAAACAGCATTTGCCACATCACTTATTTCTGCTCGGGTAGGCACTGGGGATTCGATCATGGATTCGAGCATATGGGTCGCAACTATAACCGGTTTTCCATTAGCCAGGCAGGCCCCTACTGTTTTTCTTTGAATGACAGGAAGGTCTTCAAATGCACATTCAATTCCCAAGTCGCCTCTTGCTATCATGATCGCATCTGAAGCAGAGATAATTTCATTAATGTTGGATACACCTTGTTGATCCTCCAATTTAGCTATAATTTGGGCATCTGAACCATTTTGACGAAGGAAATGCCTAAATAAGTCAATTGAATCTCCGTCCCGGGTAAAGGAGAGAGCAAAGTAATCGTGACTGCATTCTATTCCTACCAGCGAGTCCCTTCTGTCTTTTTCGGTAAGGGAGGGCAGGTCAGTTTCTATGCCCGGAAGGTTTACATGTCTTCTGCTTTTGAGGGTGCAATCCTGCGATACATTACACCTCAATTTTTTTGGAGAGGATTCGATTACGATAAGCCTAATTAGTCCGTTGTCTAATAAAATAGTATCACCCTGCTTCAGGTGACTTGCAAGTTTGTCATAATTGACTTCGATTTGCCATACTCCGTCCGAAATTGGCGGAACAGGTTGTGCTTTAAATATTATATCCAGTGGATCATTTTCTTTGAGCTGAATCTCTTCCTGCAAATAGCCGGTACGAATCTCCGGTCCTTTTACATCCATCATTATTGCAGGTTCACGGTTCAACTTTTTCCCCACGGATCTTATTTTTGCAGAGATTTCTCTTACCCAATTGTGGTCTGCATGAGCCATATTAATACGGCAAACATCAACCCCTTCTTTGATAATTGCTTCCAACATCTCTTCGCTTTCTGTTGCGGGGCCAATTGTTGCGATAACTTTAGTTTGTCGAAGTAGCTTTTTCATAGTGGTATTGTTTGTGCCGAGCATGGATCGATAACAAAGGTGGAGAATTTTGATCCATGTCCATTTAATTCTGAAAATTGTTCCTGCACTTTTTGAATGTTATTACAGTCTTTGCTCAGGTGCATTAAAAACACTTTTTCCCAGCAAGAGCCTTTTATTGACTGCAGCATTTCAAATGTGCTGTCATTGGATAGGTGCCCATGCCTACCACGTATTCGTTGCTTTAAACTCCAAGGACGTTTGTTGTCATCTTCGAGCATTTGGGAGCAATGGTTTGCTTCTATTACAAGGATTTTTGCTTTCCGAACTTTTTCACGTACTAAAGTTGGGACGAAGCCTAGATCAGTTACCCAAGCCAAGCTGGAAGGAGGTTCAAAAAGATCATCTTTTCCCCATTCAAAATAAAAACCAACGGGGTCATATGCATCATGGGGTACACTGAAAGGGTGGATAGTAAATGGTCCAAATGTGAAAGCTTTTCCAGTTTCAAAAATTCTCCAATTCGGCCTTTTTTGTAATTTTGGTTGAATGGCCTGGATCGTATCTTGGTTTGCGTAGAAGGGTAGTCTTTTAAATTTGGATAATCCGCGAACTCCAGCTGAATGGTCATTGTGTTCGTGAGTCAAAAATACAGCATCCAATGCATCTGCACTTACACCTTGGTCTTTTAAAAGTAATTCTAATTTCTTGCCAGTCATCCCAGCATCAATCAAAATGGTCGTGTTTGATACTTGTAAAAGTGCAGAATTACCCGAACTACTTGAACCAAGAATTTTGAAATGAACATCCATTTTCTATTTCCATAATGTGTTCACAGACTAATAGCCAACCATAAACTAAATTTAATTACTTTGAGAGATGGATGAGATGTTTGATGTAGTTGATTTGTCCGATCAAGTTGTCGGGCAGGAGACTAGATCGTTTGTGCACGAAAGAGGGAGTTTTCACAGGGCTGTGCACATAATGATTGAGAGACCATCTGGGTATTGGGTATTACAGCAACGTGCCTCAACAAAAGATTTGGATCCATTTTTATGGACTAGTAGTTGTTCCGGGCATGTCGATGCAGGTGAAAGCTATCTAGATTCCGCAGTTCGGGAATGTATGGAAGAGCTAAGTATTAAAGTTAAAAAAGATTCTTTTAAGGAAATCTTTCGATGCAGTCCATGCAAGGAAACGGGAAACGAGTTTGTCCGGATTTACAAACTCTTTTACCAAAGAGAAATAGTGTTTAACCCTCTTGAAATAAATAGAATAAAGAATTTTACTTTCTTAGAAATGAAAGAATTTATAGAAAATTTTTCCGACGAAGTAAGTCTTTCTTTACGGCATCTTTTTGCTTATATTCAAAATTCTCTTCTAGATGAAAGAAGTTTGTCCTGAATCAGTAGTTTGATTATTTGATAACCCTGTTACATCCCATCCTTTTTGAGTCAGCATTCTGCCTTGAGATGTTCGCTTTAGGTAACCTTCCTGAATGAGGAAGGGTTCATGCACTTCTTCCAATGTGTGCTCTTCTTCGCCTACTGCAACGGCAATTGTCCCGAGACCGACTGGACCACCTTTGTAATTTTCTCCAATCATTCGAAGGATTCTTTTATCCATTTCATCGAGGCCTTTACTGTCAATTTCTAATAGTTCTAAAGCCTGGCTAGCGATTTCTCGAGATATTTTACCGTCAGATCTTTGCTGTGTGTAGTCCCTGGTAAAGTGAATTAAGTTGTTCGCGATGCGGGGAGTTCCTCTTGCACGACCAGCAATTTCATCCGCTCCATCTTTAGAAATTATACAATTCAGCAATTCACAACTTCTTATAACAATTTTTGTTAAGTCGTCTCGGTTATAATAATCAAGCCTTGATTGAAGAGTGAATCGACTTCTCATTGGGGAGGTGAGAAGGCCAACTCGAGTTGTTGCTCCAACTAGGGTAAACCTAGGGATGTCAAGTCTTACGCTCCTTGCATTTGGTCCCTGGTCAATCATAATATCAATACGATAATCTTCCATTGCGGAATAAAGGTATTCTTCCACGGTTTTGGGTATACGATGAATCTCATCAATAAATAAGACATCTCCTTCTTGAAGGTTGGTCAATAATCCGGCTAAATCTCCAGGCTTATCAATAACTGGACCGGATGTTATGCGTACATCTCTTTTTAATTCTTTACCAATTATGTGTGCTAAAGTTGTCTTTCCGAGACCGGGTGGCCCACAAAGTAAAATATGTTTAAGTGGCTCCTCTCTCTTGACTGCCGCACCAACCATAACTTCTAGTCTTTCAATGGTTTTATGCTGACCTGTGAAATCTGCAAATGAGGGTGGGCGTAACGCTGCATCCAATTCGCTCGGAACTGCATGATACTCCTGGTTCTTATCATTGTTGTCTGAACTTTCTTCCTTCGTCATAAATATTTCTATTCCTCTAAAACGATTTTGGGAGTTTGCTTTGAGGGACTCTTTCAATGTTTGCACCCAATGCCTGAAGTTTTTTCTCAAATGAGTCATACCCTCGGTCGAGGTGGTATATTCTTTGAACCCAAGTTTTTCCTTTTGCAGCCAACCCAGCAAGTATAAGTGCAGCACTTGCCCTTAAATCAGAAGCCATTACAGGAGCACCAATTAGGTTGATACCCCCTTTTACCATACAGCTAGCTCCTTCCATTGAAATGTCAGCTCCCATTCTTAATAGTTCTGGTACATGCATGAACCGACTAGGGTAGACCCGCTCAGTTAAAATACTTATCCCTTTGGCTTTACATGCCAATGCACAGCATTGAGCTTGTAAATCAGTTGGGAATCCAGGGTAGGGTAAAGTAATCACTTCAAATGATTGGATGCTTTGTTGTTCGGACTTAACCGATATTTGGTTAATTTCCGAATTACTAACAGCAACACCACTTATGTTCATTAAATTGATAAAACTTCCCAAATGTTCGGCATATACATTATTTATAAGAATATTTCCTTTTGTAATGGCTGCAGCAATAGCATATGTTGCAGCTTCAATTCGATCGGGTATAACCTCATGGGTGCAACCTTGAAGTTGATTTACTCCATCAATTTCCAAGATATGTGAGCCAATCCCTTTTATCTTTGCCCCCATTTTTTTGAGCATGTTACAAAGGTCAATGATTTCAGGTTCACAGGCCGCACTTTCTATCTTTGTCGACCCAGGTGCTAGCACGGCTGCCATTATTGCATTGGATGTCCCAGTAACAGTACTTCCGTTTCTTCCACCAAGAAATATGTGACTGCCCCTAAGGTTCATGGCATCAACTACGACTTTACCTTTATCAAGTTCTACATTCGCACCTAGACCCTCAAGTGCACGCACATGTAAATCTATTGGCCTTTGTCCAATTACGCACCCACCTGGCATAGGAACTTCGGCCTTTCTCAATCTGCCAACAAGAGGTCCAA
The DNA here is from genome assembly GCA_018675995.1 of Opitutia bacterium. Classification (GTDB taxonomy): domain Bacteria; phylum Verrucomicrobiota; class Verrucomicrobiia; order Opitutales; family Seribacteraceae; genus Seribacter. The sequence goes on from JABGWZ010000211.1 coordinate 7,621, forward strand.
GTAAGCAAATAGAAGCCCTCATTTTTCGAACTAACTCGTAAGGTGCACAATGTGAAATATTTGCGGGATTAATTTCCCATGTCGTTTTATCTAATTGGTTTACATCTGCTCCGAGTTCAGAAATGATTTCACCCATAAACTGGACATCACTTAGATCTGGGACATTTTTTAGAATGCTCTTTTCATGACTTAATAGGGTTGCCGCAAATTGAGGAAGTGCGGCGTTTTTAGATCCACTTACATAGACTTCCCCGTGAAGAGGAATTTCACCACAAATTCTTAATACTTCCATCTAGTTAGGACCTAAGGGTCCTATTAGTTTACCATTATCCGCCGAAAATTTTTGATAAAAAGCTGCTAATACCAGATTTCTTAGATGATTTCTTCTCAATTTGACTACTCTTATTTTTGGGAGATCTATCCTTTGGACCATCTTCGGAATAAGTGTTTTTTCTCCTTCGTCGCGGTTTATAATTCGGGTCATCTGACCTATGATTTTTTTTAGAAAAATCTTTTTTACTTTTATGTCTAGTTTCAGAATTATTTGAGTGTGCATCGTTTCTATCTCTTGTTTTATTCTGATGCTTTGGACGACTTTTATAGGTTCTGTCCTTAGAGTCATCAGTTTTCTTTGAATAGTTACGAGTTTCTCTTGTTTGGGGAACCTTTACTTTTGATAGGTCGTCAACAAGTTTGGAGTCTGTACATTGAATCTCACCAAAAGGCTCCGCATTTTGGTTGTTTCCACTGGGAGATTCTAGTGGTTTTTCATTTGGGCGATACCATCGTGAGCGAAGTCTAGATTTCATAATAATTGGACAGGTTAAGAAAAAGGGAATAATTCGAGTTACAAAGTTGCTACTCCAAGAGGATTAATAATAAAGAACAGAGAAAATGACTTCTTACAACAAAAGAAGAGTCAAATTTAATGAATTTCTGGTCGTAGTTGTTGATTACAGAAAGTGGCTAAAACTAAACTTGTTTAAAACCACTTGCTAAAGGTTGTAAATTGATTCTTTATAACTGTCTTTATGGATAAATTAGAAAATATTTTCGAATTGCAGGAGCAACTCAATAAAAGAATTGGTGTTGATATGAGTGATATGACCGACGAAGATCGGGCAAAATGGATTCTGAATTATGTCAGGGCGATGCAACAGGAATTAGCTGAACTAACAGACTCGGTACCATGGAAATGGTGGGCTAAATATCAGGATTTTGATAAGCAAAACGCTAAGGTCGAAATTGTTGACTTATTTCATTTCCTTATTTCGTTAGCACAGGTTATGGGAATGAATGCAAACGATATACACGAAGCATACTTAAAAAAGAATAAAGTCAACCACGACAGACAAGAAAGTGGTTACTCTCAAAAAGATGAGAATGATTCAAGGCATATTTAAATGCCGTGAATTAAGATTTTAGAGAAGCTAGTAAGTTAGCGGTTCTAGATTTTTTACGAGAAACTTTATTGGGGTGAACCAAAGAAGATTTTGTTGCTTTTTCCAACGCAGAAATGAAAGACTTTGATGCTAATGTTGAAGATTCCAAATTTTTGGATTCAACTGCCGAGTGAAACTTTTTCTCTAAAGTTTTTAATCTGCTGAGAACGGCACGATTCTGTTGGTAGCGTGCTCGATTTTTGCGTATATTTTTAATTGCTGACTTCGTATTTGCCATAGATGTTGTATTTTTCTTATTTTATCAAGATCGTCAATTGAAAAAGATTCCGGGAAGCTGTAAGCCAGATTCTGTTCATGACATAAGTCAATCTGTCATTCATTTATCTATTAATTCACATTAATCCTTCTGGAATGAAGGTGCGGCGTACCCGAAACCAATGGGCGGGCAACCCGGTTTCCTATTTCGCCTTGCATCGAGTTGGGTTTACATTGCCCACTTAGTTGCCTTTGTGGCGGTGGGCTCTTACCCCACCTTTTCACCCTTTCCCTGAAATCAGGGTGGTTTATTTTCTGCTGCACTAGCCGTGAACTTATTTTAAAGTAAGTCCCCCTCGTTTTCACGAGGAATTCTGCCCTGTGATGTCCGGACTTTCCTCTGCTTTTACCGAAGTGAAAACAGCGAATGACCGCTTCCCGGAAATTTAAAAAAGGTCTGAAATCGAGAATTGTTTTTTTAACGTTCAAAATAAACAATTCGTCCACATTGATCACAATGAGTTAATTTTTGTTCCACGAGAACTGAAGAAACTACATCGTTAGATACCCGCAAGTTACAACCAGAGCACTTTTGTTCCTCGAGGGGTGCGATGTAGGGTGGTCGGGAAACAACTTTCTTCGTTCTCGCATAACCGTGAAGAAGTTCTTCATCAATACCGGAAGTAGTTTCTTCAATTTCGGATTTAAGTCTATCGATTTCAGATTTTAATTCAGTGCCTTTTTCAGAAAGATTTTTTCTATCAGCCTCTAGAAGCTTAACTTTTTCACAGATTTTGCTTTCGGCAATTTTTGAAGTTTCTTTTGCATCATCAAGTTTTAATAGTATCTTAATATGATCGTCCTCCTTTTGCGATTGCTGATCAATCAATCCGGCAATTTCATTTTCCAGTGCTTGATACTCTTCGTTCTTCTTGACTTCTAACTGTTTGTTTTTTTGACGGACGATTTGTTCAGATAATGAATTAATTTCATTTTCCAGAGAATTACTTTCGGTTTCCAAACTCCTAAGTTCTTGAGTTGCCGAAGCAATAGTCGCATTTTCAATCTCAATTTTTGATTCGATGTGAGAAATAGAATTTGGTAGATTATTGAATTCTGTTTCCATGGACTGCTTCCTTCTATCTTTTCCGTGAAGCAAAAGAAGTTTTTTAAATTCTAAATTATTTGAAAGCATATATTTTGTGAACTTGGATTATGTATTTTAATTTTATGATGTATCCAAACAATAAAACTGACAAGGTTTTAGCGCTCCTAATTCTTTTCTTCTTGCCTGTAGATGTTATTACCTAAACTTTGTAATAATGGACGCAGTACAGATTAGTGAAATGGTTGACGATGCAATATTGGCTTTTGCATTAGGTAATGAAATAGAAGCGAGAGACCTTTTAAATAATGTATTGAGTTCAGCACCATCTAATCTGGAAGCCCTTCGTGCTATATCGGAAGTAAGTCTATCTCTTAATCAAGTTCATGAGGCAGAGTCATTTTGCCGGCAAGCACTACAGGTCGACCCAAAGGATTTAGCCTCATTGGTAAGTCTTGCTCGAATTTTAGTGAAAAAGGGAGATAAGGATGGAGCGGAGGAAGCAACATCTGCAGCTCGAATTTTAGGGTGGAAAGAAGAATTGAAAGATAATGAATCGGATTCTTTTTAAGCAAAGTCTTTAATCACTTTACCAAGTTCACCTTTTAGTTTTTTATGATTAAAATTTCATGGAAATATCGATTATTTAAAAGTACACGCATCGTCTTGAAAAAGTTTATATCAAAATATGAAAAAGCATAGTTTAGAGTTTGAAAAACCATTGTTGGATTTAGAAAAACAACTCGAAGAGATCGTTAAATCTTCCCACGACTCAGATCTTGATTTCTCTACTGAGATCAAAGCGATAGAAAAGAAAATCGAGCAAACCAAACGCCATGTGTATTCAGACCTTTCCCCGTGGCAAAAAGTTCAGTTATCACGGCATCCTAACCGTCCGTATTCTCTGGATTATATAGGAAGGATTTTTAGTGATTTTGAAGAGTTGCACGGTGACCGATCTTTTAAAGATGACTCTGCTATTGTGGGAGGCGTCGCAAGGTTTGAAGGGGCAAGCGTTATGATCATTGCCCAGCAAAAAGGAAGAAATACGGAAGATAATTTAAAAAGAAATTTCGGTTGTCCGAATCCCGAAGGTTACAGAAAAGCTTTAAGGTTAATGAATTTAGCCGACAAATTTGGTCTCCCCATTATATCGATAGTTGATACACCTGGTGCTTTCCCAGGGATTGGCGCAGAGGAGAGGCATGTTGCTGAGGCCATTGCGGTTAATCTTAGAGAAATGGCATCGATTAAAGTTCCAATAGTGGCATTAGTTATAGGGGAGGGTGGTTCTGGTGGAGCCTTAGGGGTTGCTGTAGCGAATAAAGTTTTAATTCTTGAAAATGCTTACTACTCGGTGATTTCACCAGAAGGGTGTGCGGCTATTTTATGGAAAGACCGTGCATTTTCATCCAATGCTGCTGAAGCACTAAAATTAGATGCTTCTGAATTATTGAAATTGGGAATAGTTGATGAAGTTATACCTGAACCTATTGGTGGTGCTCATCGAAACTGGGATTTGACCTCAGTGAGTATCAGGGAATCTATAGCTTCAAATTTAAGTGAATTATCTGTGTTGAGTGCGACCAAACTTGTTGATCAAAGGTACGATAAATTTAGGAAGATGGGGGAGTTTACAGAAAACTAATCAACAAGTTGATCAGAATCCCTTGGGGAGCACTTGATCATTTTGATCTATTACTCCTATAATATCATTCCTGAGTCTAACTCTCATATTCTGAGTGGACTCGATTTCTTCGATAAGTTTTTCATTGGATTGGTTTAGTATTGATATTTCCCTCGTGTAGTCGTTCATTTGCTCCATTTTCCTTTGAAGTTCGTTATTTAGTCTAACATTCTCTAATTCAAGGGTTTTGATACTAGACTGAAGTGCCATCTCTTGACCGACAATATTGTTGAGTTGGGATTGCAACAATTGTACTTCCTGTGCCAAGGCAGCATACTCGTTCGATTCCTTGTTAACAAAGCTATTGAGTTCGTTTGAGAGTTGTGAAGCACTTTCCTCTGAAGATCTTAAATTTTCATTTAAAATTCGCTCATTAGCAACAGCTTGGCTGAGTTGAATTTCTAGTTGCCTAACTTTGTCTTTAAAGAACTTCGATTCACCATCTATTGAACTTGATTCTTTTAAAAGTTGTTTATTCTGGAAATCAATATCTTTAAGTTTATTAACAAGTGCTTGTTCATTCGCATTCATATCCTGGACTTCGATTCTCATTAAATCGATAGCCTGTTTCATTCCATCATTTTCAGCCTCAAGGGTTTTGACTTTTGATAATAGCATTTCATTAGCATCTCGGAGTCCACTCATTTTATCTGAAATTTTAGCTTCCTCTAAACCCAATGAATTTAACTCAGATTTCAAGCTAGAAAGCTCACCTTTCATAGACGAGTCTGAAAACTGCAAATTTTGGTTTCGCTTTCTGATTTCTTCAGTTTCATTAGCGAGATTTTCATTGAGTGAGTTTAAATCTGCCAGTTGTTCATTTTTTCTTCTTACTTCAAACTTTAATTCATTTGATAAATCCCGTAATGAATCAACCTCTTCTTGGAGTGCTTCAGCATTAATATTGGCATTACGAACTCTAGCTTCCAGTAACTCATTTTCTCTTTCGTTACTTAAGTTTCTTTCCTTAAGTAAGCCTTCGACACCGGACAGGCGTAGAACTTCATTCTCAAGTGTAGCAATTTCACTTCGGTAAGAATCTTCTGTATTTTCAAGTGACCTATTCAATTCATCCTTACTCTTGTTTATTGCTTCCACTTCTTTGAGCCGCGTTCTTTGGTTCTCTTTATCAATTTCTAAACGGGCCAATTGTTGTTTGCTTAGGGCGAGTTGATTCTCTAAACCGTCGACTTCTTTTTGGAGTTTGCTGTTGTTAGATGATAAGGTGTTATTTTCAGTTCTAAGGTTTTTGGATTGTCTCTCAAGACTAGTTTTCTCAAGTTCGAGGTTCCTTAATTTTGCATAATTATTTTTTTCCTGAGAATTGAGTGAATCACTTGCGTTGATAAGTTTTTTATTTTGAGCAGATAATTCATTGTTCCGTTGAATCAAATCCTGCTCATCGGCTTTAACTTGTAGTAATTGTCTACGTAATCTGCCGTTTGAGTCTTCAAGGTATGCTTTACCTGCATTTGATCTAACTTCCTGTTGTTTGATTTTGTCAATTTCACTTTCCAAAACAATAACTTTAGCAATTGCATCGTTAAGTTTTTCGCTTGCCAAGTTACCCTCAAGTGGACTTGGAGAAGGAATGCGACTTTTTTCAGATATCAAATGTCGCGTTTTTTCTATCAGAGCATTATGCTTTGCAACCAATTGATTGTACTGATCAACTAAAAATTCAGGATTACGAAGCTGCTCGTCAGTTTGTGCTAAAGCACAATAGATTGATGTTAAAAAGAAAACTGTTGTGGTTATTAAACGATTTTTCATTAAATTGAGATATATAATTATCTATTTCATCATTGTCAGACGAAAACAAGAAGAAATTTAAACCCTAAACTAAATTATCATATGCATGCAGTTGATGCTCTAATCAACCGATCATTAACGGCTGAAAGTACTCCGTTGTCCCAAGGAAATAATGATGTGAACATTTTATCCTTTCTGAAATTATCTAAAAAACGGAGCGAATGATATAGATTTTGGGCGATTTCTTTTGGATCCCCTTTTTTAGAAAGGTATTGTATGGTTAGTTCGGCACCGCTATTTTTTATAATATAATTTTTACTTGGAAGTAGAATAACATCTGAGTCTTCAGAAAAACTGTCAGAAATCAATTTTTCAAAAGATGGATAAATGTAAAGCGGAGTTTCAGGAGCATAGTGTTTCTTCATTTGCCCAGGGGACTTTCTTGATTTTGAAGTAAAATTATCTATCTTACATTTTCCTTCTGGAGAATTTACTTCGCAACAAATAACACTCTCGATATCCTCTTTGGAGCAAGATCCAAGTCTAAGGATTTCAGGAATATCAGTCGTTAGGTCGAGGACGGTTGATTCAATCCCAATCTGACATGATCCTCCGTCAACTATAGGTGGGCAATCATTTCCAAATTCGCTTAACACATCTTGATACCGAGTGGGGCTAATTTTATTAGACTTGTTTGCACTTGGTGCTGCAATAGGGAATTTGACTGACCTAAGCATTTTTCTAAATTCACGGTGAGATGGGGAACGAATCGCAACTGTATCCAAGTCAGCAGAAATTTTGTATGGAATGCATTCTTTTTTTGGTAGAACCATAGTTAAGGGTCCTGGCCAAAAAGCTTTAGCCAATTTCTCGCTAAATTTGTTAGTGTAACTAATCTTGGATGCCTCAACGTGATCGAGGACATGCACAATGAGTGGGTTAGACGTTGGCCTATTTTTTAAAGAAAATACTTTATCGACTGCTTTTGGTGAAAAAGCTGAGCATGCCAAACCGTAAACTGTCTCAGTTGGAAGGACGCAGATGCAAGAATTTTGCAAAGCAGTTTTGCACTCATCGAAACTCACTTAACAGCTTAAAGTATCAATTATAGATACTCCAGGTATTTGTTAATCCTGCCTTACAGCGCCAACTGCATGTGGCGGGATTTTTTTATTAGTTTTGAAACTTTACGTTGTTGCATGGGTGTAAGCCCAGTGTACTTACGAGGTAAAATTTTACCTGTATCAGTAGTGAAACGATCCAAAGATTCAGTATCTAAGAATGTATAGTTTTCAGGGTTGCGACTTTTCGTAGGTTTTGTTTCTTCAGTAGACATTTAACATATCATGGAAATTATTCTGCTTTTTGCAAGATTGTATTTCAAGTTTCAATTGTTGAGGAAAAGGTATTATTCTTGACTTTTTTAGAGTAAGTACATGTTTTAAGAAGGATGAAAGTTGCATCATCTATTAAAACTCTCAAAAATCGTCATCCAGACTGCAAAGTCGTTCGCCGTAAGGGACGACTTTATGTGATTAATAAAACCAATCCACGTTTTAAAGCCCGTCAGGGTTGATATATTGTGAAAAAAAATATTCATCCAACCAATAATTTTGTTTGCTTTTCTGATGTTTCAACAGGGAAGAAATTTTTTACGCGTTCAACAATGAAGTCCAAAAAATCTGAGAACCATCAAGGTGAAGATCATTTTGTCGTGGTTCGGGATATAACAATGGACTCTCACCCCGCTTACACCGGTGAAAAAAGGTTTGTGGATACTGCTGGTAGGGTAGAGAAATTTCAAAGCAAATTTTCTAGAAAAAAATAGTTACTTTTTTTTCTCTAAAGCGGGTCTTATTATAAACTTGCTTTCGTACTAAAATTTTGAAGTTATTGGGATGTGTTTTTTGACACTTGCCCAAAATATTTATTTCTTTATGTCCTTCTAATCGCTTCATCTGTAATTGGTTTTTCGGATAGCATTGAAATGCGTTACATTCCAGAAGGTACATTCTGGATGGGTGATGATAAAAACTTAGTAGACGAACAACCTCTTCATTTGGTAAATGTCTCGCCTTTTTATATGGATGTTTACGAAGTCCATATTTGGCATTGGGATAAAGTATCTACTTGGGCATTAGATAATGGCTACGAATTTACTGCATCTTCGCAAAATCTTAGAAAAGAAGGCCCTTATTGGTATACTGACAACTCTAAGTTAATTTTTCCAATGAATATGATGAATTGGTATGATGCTGTAAAGTGGTGCAACGCTCGTTCTGAGTTAGAGGGGAGGAGTCCAGTTTATTATTTGGACGAAAACAAGACAGATGTTTATCGATCTGGGGATGTTGACCTAAATTCAACAAATGCTAATTGGAATGCAACAGGCTATCGATTGCCAACTGAAATAGAATGGGAATATGCTGCTCGTGATGGACTTTATTCAAAACTATATCCTTGGGGCAATACTGTTAATGGTACCCAAGCTAATTATTATTACAACGGTGACCCATTCGATAATTCTGCTACCCCAGTCGGCTATTTCAATGGTTTTCAAAAAATTATTGATGCGAAATATAGTTTTGACGGTGAATATATTAAAGTTTCAGATCAAAGATCAAATTTCGGAATTCACGATTTAGCTGGTAATGTCAGTGAATGGTGTTGGGATTGGTATTATGATCAATGGTATAGTCAGAGTGCTGCCAGCGGTAAGGATAATCGTGGACCAGGCGAAGATTTAGTCTATCCTATAAATGCGTCTCGGGGCACACAGATGACTCGAGTCGTTAGAGGTGGAAACTTTAGGAGTAAACCAGATAACGAATTTGGGAATGAGCTTAGATTAGCTTACAGAAACTTTTTTCCCCCTAGTAGCAATCAAAGAAGGGTAGGACTAAGATGCGTTCGAGGTAATAATGTTGATGACCCATTGTGGCACACTGCAATAAAATTAACAGGTTTCCCTGATTGGTATTTTTTAAAATGGCTAGGATATTATTGGGAAAGTCAAGTCGAGTGGGTTTACCATTTCGATTTTGGTTGGATTTATCCAACCGGGCATGGTTCTTACAATAACTGGCTTTATTTTCCAAAACAAGGATGGATGTGGACTAACAGTTATTCTTATCCTTATTTTTATTCTAATAAGGAATCAACGTGGTTCAGGTATGACGAAGATAATGCCGAACTTGGTTGGTTTATCAAACTAGATTCGGGAGCGAGTAAGCGAATAGGTCGAGCCTATCCTAATTAATAAACTCAAAGTCAGTTAGTAGTTTACATGTGCTTTTAAATATTTTTTTTAAAATAAAACGAAATTACTTGACGCATGATCGGCTTTTCGATTTGTTGATACTCTTTCCCTCATTTTTGAGGCTGTTCTTTGAAAGTTATTTTGTGTGATCTGTATAGACGGGTCACCAGTCATATTTTTTTGAATACCGAGTCAGCAATGACTCAAGCCTGTGCAT
>JABGWZ010000212.1 GCA_018675995.1 Opitutia bacterium
TATCAATCGCCTTAAAATTCCTCAATCCGACCATCAGTTGGTTTGGCCTTTCTATGATTCTCGTTTGAAGGGATTTTGGGGTATCAAAGCAGATTGTTCTGAACCCAATAATATTAAGATTAAGATTGAGTCTAAGCCGTAATAAATTATATAATAAATCTTTAACTTTTACCCCTAATTCAAATACATGGAAGGTTTACATCACGACACAATAATCGATCCACCCAACTCAGATTCATCAGAAAATGATGCAGATTCCTTGAAAAGTGTTGAGGAGACAAAGCAAACTGTTGATGGAGACATTGGCAAAGATTTTTCCAAATCAGAAGCGAACAAACTTCTAACTAAGGAAGAAAAATTAAACCTGTACGAACAAATGATTAGAATTAGGAGGTTTGAAGAAAGATCTTTGCGTTCTTATCAACAGGGTCACATTGGAGGATTTTTACACCTATATATAGGGCAAGAAGCAGTGGCTGTTGGGTCAGTTTCCATGCTTGGTGATGATGATCATATAATCACTGCATATCGTGACCATGGTCATGCATTGGCCGTTGGAATGGAGTTTGATGAATGCATGGCAGAATTATATGGCAAGAAAACTGGGTGTTCGAAGGGGAAAGGTGGTTCTATGCATTTTTTTGCTCCAGATAAAAACTATTGGGGCGGGCATGGAATTGTTGGCGGGCAGACACCACTAGGTCTTGGTATTGCTTACGCCCTTAAATATAATAAGAAAAAAGGTGCATGCCTTTGTTTTATGGGTGACGGGGCCACTAATCAGGGTCCTTTTTACGAATCCCTTAACCTTGCTTCTCTTTGGAATTTACCTGTAATTTATATCATTGAAAATAACGGTTACTCAATGGGAACCGCTGAATCTAGACATTCGGCTGGTGACCCTCTTGCGAAGCGGGCAGAACCTTTTGATATTTCTTGGTCGGTTTCGAGTGGTCATGACCTCTTCGAGGTCCGTCAAACTATTTCAGATGCTTTAAAATCTGCTCATGAAAATTCTCGTCCCTCAGTTTTAGAAATTGTTACTTATCGATATAGGGGCCATTCCGTTGCGGATCCCGACCAAACCTATCGAAGTAAAGAAGAAATTGAAGAATATAAAACAAATAAAGACCCGATAAATTTGTTGAAGGAAAAATTACTAAATGAGGGAATCGTAACAGATACCGAACTTAAAGAAATCGATATTAAAGCAAAAGGAGATGCCGATGCTTCTGCCGAATTTGCTGACGCAAGCCCGTACCCTGATCCCAGTGAGCTAATGGACGATATCTATTGGGAAACCGATAATCCCGATAATAAAACATCGGAAGGGATAATGTTTTTCGAAACTCCACAATAAATTAATTTCACACTATTTATGGCAATTATTACTTACCGAGAAGCCCTAAACCAGGCACTTTCTGAGGAAATTGAAAATGATCCTAATGTTGTGCTTATGGGGGAAGAGGTTGCACAATTTAAAGGATCTTACAAAGTTTCTGAAGGGATGCTCGAAAAATATGGTCCTGAACGCGTCATTGATACCCCAATTAGCGAAGCCGCTTTCTCCGGACTAGCAGTCGGTGCAGCTATGATGGGAATGAGGCCTGTTGTGGAATTTATGTTTTGGAGTTTTTGCTATGTTGCATTTGACCAAATTTTTAACAATGCAGCCAGTATTAGATACATGTCGGGTGGACTTATTAATGTTCCTATTGTTTTTCGTGGACCAGCCAATGGCGGAACTAATGTAGGTGCGACTCATTCACATACTCCAGAAAACTTTGCTGCTAACACTCCTGGGCTTAAAGTCATTTGCCCTGCTACTCCTGCAGATGCAAAAGGGATGATGAAAGCTGCAATACGAGATAATGATCCTGTTTGTGTCATGGAAAACACCATTTTATATAATATGAAGGGTGAAGTTCCTGATGAAAACGATTACATTGTTCCATTGGGAAAAGCTAATGTGCTAAAAGAGGGTAAAGACATGAGTATAATAGCACATGGAAAAGCAGTTCACTCGTCTTTACAGGTTGCACAGACATTGGAAGAGAAACATGGTATATTCGCCGAGGTTTTAGATCTTCGTTCGATCAGGCCACTTGATGTCGATGCTATCATTGCAACGGTAAAGAAAACAAACCGGGTTTTACTTGTTGAAGAAAATAAACCTTTTTGCGGAGTAGACTCGCAGGTTGCTTTTATTATTCAAGATCAAGCATTTGATTTTTTGGACGCACCAATTAAGCGAATTTCTGCTATTGATGCACCGCAAGCTTACAGCAAAGCACTTGAAAATATTCAAATCCCTGACCATGACCGAATTTTGGCCAAGGCTATGGAGTTAGTTTAACCCACAACCTCTAACTTATCACAATGGGAACAATCATTGAAATGCCTAAACTCAGCGACACAATGTCTGTAGGCACACTAGTCAAATGGCATAAAAAAGTTGGGGACTCTGTCCTGAATGGCGACATACTTGCGGAAGTCGAAACTGACAAAGCTACTATGGAGCTTGAAAATTTTGATGATGGCACATTATTGGAAATCTTTGTTGGGGAAGGTGAAGAAGTACCCGTAGGTAGTCCGCTTGCTTCAGTTGGTGAGCCAGGGGAAAAAATAAATAAGCCGACAACTACTCAAGCGACTTCTAATACTCCTTCGAATAAGGAAAAAAAACAAGAGACTCCAGATCAAGAAACAATACCCAAAAGTACACCGCCGCTAGAAGAACAAAAAATTAGTAATGAATCCACTCAATTCTCCACACCAAAAGAGAGTGAGGAGAGAATTTTAATTTCTCCTTTAGCAAAAAAAATTGCGGTGGATCAAAATATTGATGTCACTAAAATCAAAGGATCTGGACCCAATGGAAGGATTATCAAAAAGGATATTCTCTCCATTGGAAAAACAAATACAGGAATTACGGTTACTACTCCCAATGTAAACGATTCTGGAGTGGCCCCAAAGGTTCATTCCTCAAATATTTTGGCTGCAAAATCTATTCCTGTTTCGAAAATGCGCAGCGTTATTGCGAGTAGATTACTAGAGTCAAAAAATAGTATACCGCATTTCTATTTACAAAAAGAAATCAATTCCATTCCCCTTAAAGAAGCTCGGGCTGCGTTAAATGCCAAACTTGCGGAAACAACACAAGAACATCCAACAAATCTCACCCTTAATGACATAATCCTTAAAGCTTGTGCCGCAACTATTACATCTGTGCCAGAAATTAATACCTCATGGGGGGGAAATGAAATACATTTTCATGATTCTGTTCATTTAGCTTTTGGTGTGGCTGTTGATGATGGATTGGTTACTCCAGTTGTTCGACACGCTGAACAATTAAACTTGGAAGGGATTTCCCAAACAGCAAAATCTCTCATCCACAAGGCTCGATCTAAAAAATTAATGCCTGATGAAATGACAGGATCTACTTTTACGGTCACTAACTTAGGGATGTTCGGTATAGATTTTTTTAGTGGTATTATTAATCCCCCAAATGCAGCTATTCTATCTGTAGGGGCGAGTATCAAAAAACCTGTAATTAACTCATTTGGACAGATTCAAGTCGGAGAAACAATGATGCTTGGGTTAAGTTGTGATCACCGTCTAGTAGACGGTGCAATTGGGGCAACTTTTCTCAAAAAACTTTCGGACACTTTAGAGAATCCGGCATCTATGCTGGTCTAACTGTAGCACTAAGCTATTCTTTCGCGAGCGTCTTTTACTAACCATTCTGAAATTTCTTTCATCTTTTCTGAAACTTCTTTTTTTGATTCAACCAAATTATTGGCTTTGGGTTTATCATAACCAAATAAGTAAAATTTTATCTTAGGTTCAGTACCGCTTGGTCTAATGGCGATTATAAACTCGTTTTCTAAATTTAATATTAAAAAGTTTTCAACCGATAATTCATCTTCGTCTTCGTCGATATAACCTTTTTCTAGAAAGTCTTTCGAGTTTAAGACTTTTATACCAGCTATTTCACTTAATTTATTTTCTCTGTAGGAGCTGGCAAGTTTGCTTATTGTTTTGCTTCCATCAGCACCCTCAAAGTATAAATTTTCTGTTTTTTCTTCATGATAACCATATTTTTTATATAAATTATCCAAATATATATGAGGTGATACATCTATGGATTTCAAATGGGAAAACAATTCAGCAATAGCAAGGGCAGAAGCATTTCCATCTTTGTCTCTGACGGTGTCTAGAGGTAAATAGCCGTAACTTTCTTCTGCTGCAAGAATTACATATGTTGAATATCTTGTAAGTATATCGACTCGAGCAAAGAAATCAGTAGCGTCAAAGTCTAGTGCTAATCCTTCTTGCTCTCTTAATTCTGTAATCGCTTCATCTTCATAATTTCCCATTTTCTGGGCCATCCACTTAAACCCTGTGTGTGTATTTACACATCGAATTCCAAAACTATCCGCTATTCGTGATAACATTGGTGTGGTTACAAATGTTTTTAAAATTGCTATATTTCTACTACCTGCCTCTGGCAAGATCGCTTTCCTGCGAGCAACAGAAAGTCGATATTCTGCTAACATTATTGCGACCTGATTACCTGTTAAGCATTGATAACCTCCTTCGGGTGATCGAACCGCAACTCCAATTCGGTCACAATCCGGATCGCTTCCTAAGACTAAATCGGACTTGGTTTTCTGAGCTACCGCTATTCCCTTTTTTAGTGCTTCTGGGTTTTCTGGGTTAGGTGATTTTACAGATGAAAAGTTTGGGTCTGCCTTGTTTTGCTCTTCCACAATTGCAACTTCCACCCCATGATCCCAAAGTGCCGGTATTGCAGATATTCCACCCGTACCATGAATTGGAGTAAAAACTATTTTTGGAGCATTTTGTTTAAGCGTAGTTGGGTCTAAAACCGCATCTTCTATTGCAGCCCTGTATGCGAGATCATCTTCTGTTGGTAACACACTCCATGGTTCTTCATTAACTTCAAGAAATGGTAAAATTTCATTGATTGAAATATCTTTATACCTCTCCACAACCTCATCAGCATGTGGTGAAACTAATTGGCCCCCATCAGCAAAATATGCCTTGAATCCATTATCGTGAGATGGATTATGACTTGCTGTTATAACTACGCCAGCGTGTGCATATCTGTGCCGAACTGTAAAACTTAACTGCGGGGTTGATCTTGGCCCATCAAATATTAGTGCAAAACCCCCTAACTTAGACCAAGTAAGAGCAGATAGTTTGCAAAATTTTTCAGAAAAATGCCTAACATCATAAGCAATTACTAAACGAGGTTGTGCTAAAATTCCATCTTCTGCTAGCCACTTTTTGATATGTAGAAATAATGCTTTTGTAGCCCGAACAACTGTAATTTCATTAAGTGTATTACTGCCGACGGCGGCGAATTGTGGCGATTGATTTTTGTTACTATTTCCCCTTTCTGATTCTGTAATAGTGTTTCCAATAGTTCTTCCTCTCATACCGCCGGTTCCAAATTTTAAGTTCGTATGAAACCGATTGTTTAATTCTTCCCAATTCTCTGCTTTCAATAATTCGTCTATAGAGTTTAATATTCTTTCCGGAATATCATTGCACTGTACCAACTCAAGAAGGTTGGCACTAGATGATTCGTACAAAGATTTATTTTCCTTGCCGGTATTTATTAAGGTAATGATGGATTCAATTTTCATTTAGAAATTGTATTTAAGGATAATAAA
>JABGWZ010000104.1 GCA_018675995.1 Opitutia bacterium
CAGCGTAGAATTCAAACAACACCGAGCATATACACCGGGCGATGAAATCCGTCGGCTAGACTGGAAAGTGTTTGCCAAAACCGACCGCTATTATATTCGGGAATATGAAGAAGAGACCAATTTACGATGCCATCTCTTACTCGATGCCAGTGGATCGATGTCCTATGGTGGAGAGGAGGAAAATGGACTGAGCAAACTCGCATACGGGTCCAGATTAGCCGCATGCTTTGCATACCTCACACTTCGACAAACCGACAGCGTTGGCCTGACCACCTTTGATTCAAAAGTCCGTTCTATTGTCCCACCACGAGGGGGTGCATCACATACCAGGCAAATCATTGACTTACTTGGAGAAACCAAGGCTGGTGAAGACACGGATCTTGGAAAAGTATTCCATGAAATCGCGCCTCAACTAAAAAAACGCGGATTGGTAGTCATTGTATCGGATTGTTTTGGAGATATTCCCTCGATTCTAAAAGGCTTGGCCCACTTTAATCACGCCAAGCACGATGTTGTAATTTTTCAAATCTGGCACCGGGATGAACTGGAATTCCCATTCCAGTCTTGGACTCGTTTTGATTGCTTGGAACAGGAGGGAATCCGTCACACAGTCGATCCGCAACACCTGAGGGAGGCATATTTGGAAAACCTGAGAGAGTATCGAGAGGAATTGGTCAAAGGATGCCATAAACATCGGGTTCAACTTTTCCCCATGACCACGGACGAGCCCTACGCTGAAGGACTTGCCTCATTCCTCGCTGCCCGAGGCAAGGCTGGCATGCCAGTTCACCTGTGAGTTTTTTAAACGGAGCACTCGTACTGGGGACATTGGCAGCACTTATCCCTTTGGTTATTCACCTTTTTAACCGAAGTCGTTTCAAAGTTATTAAGTGGGGGGCGACTCATTTGCTTGAATCCGTTCTTCGTAAAAATCGTAAACAAATTCAGTTGGAACAATGGATCATTCTAATCATTCGTTGTTCCATCCCGATTATTCTTGCCCTCACACTTGCCCGGATGGTGGTTATGAATTGGAATTCATTTCTGTTCTTTTTAATCCTCCCCATCGCAGCCCTACTTTTCTTAATTTTTGTGGCGTTTTCTTCCACCACCCGTTGGCTGTGGGGCATTTTGAGTGCAGCCTGTGCGATTGGAGTTATACTGGGAGCAATTGGATTTCTTCCCGAATGGGGAAAGAGCAAAGAAATCTCTTCACTTTCCGGTGAGGTTCCTGCCAGTACTGTTATCCTGCTGGACGATAGTTTATCAATGAATACCAATGATGGATTTTCAAAAGCTCAGTCTTTTATTTCAGGCTTTTTGAAAAATATGAACCAACAATCGGAAACATCGATTATACAACTGGGCGGTATGCCCTCCCCCCTTTTTGAAAAACCCACAACCGATCCACTTGCCCTCGATCTGGGCGTTGGCAATCTTAACGCACTTGGGGATCAAGCTTCCGTTCTGGCTTCACTGGACCAGGCACTTTCAATTGTTTCAGAAGGTAAAAATCTCAAAAGAGAAATTATCCTGCTTTCTGACTTCCGTAACTCTGACTGGATGGAATGGGACAAAGCCGCAATTGATTCATTTCGTGAAAGGTTAAACGCCGGTCCAAATGCACCAGAATTAACTTGGGTAGATTTTGGACAAGAAGCGAAGAAAAATCTTTTAGTTGAAAAAATTGTACTCTCTTCTCAAACCGTTGGAGTGGGACATCCGGTAAGAGTCCGGGCCACCATTCGAAATTTGAGTGACGAATCATTCGAAGGTGATCTGCGAGTCATCCTGACCGCTGATCAAAATGAATCAACGATTGATGAAACTGCACTATCTATCGGCCCACAGGCAACTGCTCAGGTTGCATTCAGCCATCACTTCGATCAGCCCGGACCAAAAGTCCTGCATGTTGAACTGATGATTGCTGATGACCTGCCGCAGGATAACCGAAGGAGTGTTGCAATCAGTGTTATTGAACAAATTGATGTACTTATAATAGATGGGGACCCATCCAGGGAATGGCTGCGTGGAGAATCCGATTTTTTAAAATTGGCACTAACCCCCTTTATTGAAAACACCAAGAAGGAAGATAAGGACTTAGAAATGAAGGATCTTATAAAAGCCACCACAATTCCAATTGAGCAGTTTAAAAAAACTGAACAGTTCGGTGAAGCGAGATTGATTATTCTAGCGAATGTAAAAGAGCTTGAATCAACCATTACTGAAGAACTTGAATCTTTTGTTAAAAATGGAGGCGGACTTTTAATCTGTTCCGGTAATCAATTAAACTCCGGATGGTACAATGAAAATTTTGGGGCAACTGGTTCAGGGTTTTTACCCATGACAATCCTTGGCGAAAAAGGAAATCTGCAAAATAAGCTGACTTATAAAAAGTTCAACAGTTCCTACTTTGAACACCCTGCTCTTTCAATGTTTAACGATCCAAGAAACGGAAGCCTTTCTGAAGGACTGATTAAAAAATGGCTTGATTTGGATGAAGTTAAATCGAGGAGTAACCCAACGGTTACTGTGGTGGCCAGGCTTGAAAATGGAGATCCCATCCTGTCAGAAAAAAAGGTGGGAAAGGGAGTGGTCATGTTTTGGGCAAGCAGTATTGATACGGATTGGAATAACCTGCCAACCCGGCCCAGCTTCCTTCCTTTCACACAACAAATCACAACCTATCTGTCTGAAAAAGTTCTACCTCCACAAACTGTACGGGCTGGATTTCCCCTTACCTATTACCTTTCCGAAGATGGTGCCCAATTGGAATACGAGCTTACCATTCCCAACGACTCATCCAGAAAATTGATCCCCCGCAAACGAAAAGATAAATATCTGCTTGAATTCACTGACACCCGATTACCCGGAACATACGCTCTTTCAAATAATGAACAAATTATTTCCAAATTTGTGGTTCTTGCTTCCGCCTCGGAATCAAATTTAGAAAAAGCAAAAGAGGATACAGTAAATGAAATTTCAAAAGAACTTGCTGAAAATGTGAACCGGATTGATGGAAAAAATGGAGAAGGCTGGAATGCCTATCTTACCATGGACAGTCATCGAAAATTTGGCAGGGAAACCTGGAAAATTATGCTGGCGGTGGTACTCGGATTGATCCTTATGGAAATTATTCTGCTTCGAAAGTTTGGGAAGATCGTTCGATGAAAACCGACTTCGATAATTTCCGTCTTCTATGGGCTGGGGAATGGCCTCTTTGGCAGGCCGTAAGTGTCGCCCTGGTCGCAGTTTGTATCATTTGGTTTCTTTATCGAGCTGAAATTAAAAAAGGGACTTCAGGTCGCCTTCGATGGTTCCTTCCCACTCTTCGCTGCCTAGCTATTATTACCATTATCATGACCTTGGCCGGTCCCGTTCTCCGATTTCAAAAAGAGGAGGGAAACCGTGGAAGAGTGACCGTGTTTTTGGATTCTTCTGGAAGCATGGGATTGAAAGACAGTACATTCAGTTCGGGTCGGAAAATCCTATTGGCAAATGAACATGGATTTCTTCCCAAGGAATCAAACCTTGTCGATTTCAGCCTTCATGACGCTGGGCAGAATATGAAAAAGGTAGCCCGTTTATTGCGTGAGCAGAATTTTTGGATTTTAAATCGA
The DNA here is from genome assembly GCA_018675995.1 of Opitutia bacterium. GTDB lineage: Bacteria > Verrucomicrobiota > Verrucomicrobiia > Opitutales > Seribacteraceae > Seribacter. The sequence continues at coordinate 3,621 of JABGWZ010000104.1, forward strand.
AAAAAAGTGGGCGATATTCGAAAACTTATCAATTCATCTCTCAAAAAGCTGGAGGATATCGATGCAGAATTCCAGGTAATTACAAAAGATAATCATTTACTAGAAGAAGTTTGGTTGAATTTGGATGGAGATCAAACTGAAGAATTTTTAAAAAGTAAAGTATTTAAAGATTCAAAACCAGATCGAACTTCCTACCTTACCAAAGCGGAAAGTAATCGAAATGAAGGGGATCGTTTTGGAAGGAGGATTCGAGCTTTTATTAAACCTCCCATTGATGGAGAGTATACATTTTCGATCTTTTCGGATGATTCATCACTCCTACGAATAGCCGAACCTGGAAAGAAAATTTTCAAAAAGATTGTGGAAACAAAATCCCATACTTCATTTTCTTGGTCTAAAAATCTGCAAAGTAAACCACAGTTTTTAAAAGCAGGAAAATTATATCCTATCGAAATGATTCATAAGGAGGGAAGCGGGGATGATTTTTGTGCATTCGGATGGACGCTTCCAAGTGGAGAGAATGAAAGGCCAATTCCGGGAAAACGATTTTCATGTTCCTTATCGCGAACAGATACACAAAAACATCTATCTTTTTCAGGTAAAATTCATCAGAAATTTAATCAGTTAATTGATTCAAAAATTGATTTAGATGATATAGATTTCAATCTCCTGTCAATTGAGGCTTTTGAAATTGCTCTTTTACTTGAAGAGGAATTTGACCGCTATGCAAACGCTCTGCTCGGACAAAATATAATTTCTTTAAATGAAGGTATTGCAAATTTTGAAAAATTTTCTCGAATCGAACGGGCCACCCGACTCCTGAATCACCCCAAGAATGGATTCCTGGAGGAACTTAAGGAAACCCACCTGTTGGAAATTCGTAATCTTTCAGAAAATGCGACCGAGGTCATATGGGACAACTTTACTGAAAACACCCAGTTTGATTCGAAAGTAAACCCTGAATCACCCTATACCGACTTATCCAATGGTATTCTTGATGCGTTAAAGGTTGAAACTGATCAGGAAAATAAAAAAGAAGTGGAAAAAGTGCGAACTGCCGCAGTCCTCATAACGGATGGTGGACACAATCGGGAAGGCTCTCCTTTAGAAACTGCAAAACTATTATCTGCTCGAAACTTACCCATTTATACCGTTGGACTGGGTAGCGATATTCGTCCACCCGATTTTGCTCTTTTGGGAAGCATGGTACCGGATTCCGTATATCAAGAAGACCGGGTAAAAGGAGCCCTATCTATTAAAGATCATTTAGTCCCGGGAACGCCGTATCAGATTATCATTCAGGACGAACATAATAAAACAGTCTGGAAAAAATCTTTAGTCGGCGTGGAGGCAGGGATTAGTCAATTATCTTTTGATTTCCCCACCAAAGAAATTGTCGACCGATCACTTGAAGGTATATCTGGAACTGACCGTGATGCACTGCGTACAATCCCCCTTAATTTTTCAGTAAATGTATCTCCTATCGAAGGAGAAGCAGAAACTGATAATAATAATATCGTATTTTCGATTGATGCAAACATGCGCAAAAACCAACTTTTAATATTGGACAGTAGACCACGCTGGGAAACTCGATACCTAAACAACTTATTCGAACGGGATGACCGATGGGAAACATCTTGTGTATGGGGGGAACAAGCCAATAAAAAAAAAGAATTACCGAGAGGAGAAGAAAAGAATTATTTCCCTATCGAAAGAGAAAAGTTATTTGAATTTGACCTGATTATTTTTGGTGAAATTCCACCTAAAGAATTCTCTATTGATGAACAGAATTGGCTTGTTGATTTTGTGAACCAACGGGGTGGAGGAATTTTATTTATTGATGGACCAAGACAGAAATTAAGAACTTATGAGAATCCCGAAAAACATCCGATCTTTTCTCTCCTGCCCATCGGTTGGATGGAAAACGGACCAACTCGTTTGAGCCCCGCCGCCTTTTTTCGTCCCGAGGAAGCAAATCGCCTTGCTGCTTTGACCCTTGATCCAATTGAGGAAAGAAATGAACAGGTATGGGAACACCTCCCTCTTCCTGTATGGACATCACCGGTTAAATCCTTACCCGGTTCCGAAGTATTTCTTGAAGTGTCCTTAGAGAAGAACGATCAAAACCAATCAAAGAATAACCGCGTCCCCGTATTGGTGGGCAAACAGGCTGGTGCCGGTAAATCATTCTATTTAGCATTCGATGAAACTTGGCGTTGGCGCTATGAAGTGGCTGATCTTTATCATCAACGCTTCTGGAACCAACTCACATCCCGTGTCATGGAAAAACCATTTGCCCTGAACCAGGAATCTCTCTCTTTGGATGTGAGTGGCAGCATTCATTCGCCAGAAAAAGGAATCCCTATCAGGGCACGCCTTCGGAATAAACAAGGAAAAGCACCCGAACCGCCCTACCCAGAAGTTGACGCCCTTATCTGGGATGGTAATGATGTGGTGGCGACAATTCCCCTACAAGGAAAAGATTTTTCCAATGGTCTATTTTACGGAGAGGTCTATGGTTTGGAGATGGGGTCTTTTGAGATTTCCATTCGGGCTCCGAGCATTCTAAACGAGATCGAAAATTCACAGCAAAAATTACCTTTCGAAGTGAAATCAAATCTTACTGAAGAAAAAAACTTTCTAACCTGTGATGAAAACTTACTGGAAGAAATGGCCGAAGCATCCGGAGGCAGATTTTTTCGGGAAGAAAATTTTCATAAACTTAAAGAAGTCCTCCGCCCAATTAGCTCAGGCAGAATTATTATCACCGAGATCACTCTTTGGCAAAGCTTTGTCTGGCTTGGCTTTGTGGTCTTTCTACTCGCCCTTGAAATGTTCCTCCGCAAACGAGCTGGTATGCTGTAATATCAAATAGAACCGATCCCATGAATTCAAAAATAGACCCAGTCATTGAGAACAAACTGAATGATTTTAGAATACGCAGAAGGAACTTGATTCTTTTGAGGGGCTTCTGCTCGGGTATTCTGAGCTTTCTTGGTGCCTTTGTTATTATTGCATTGATTGATTATCTATCCAACGCCCGTATGGATAATGAGGTTCGAAGTGGTCTTACTATTACTGGCTATATTTTTGTAATCGTAATGATTTGGAAATCCTGTATTCACCCACTTTTACAGTTACCAAGCTCAAGAAAGCTGGCCAGGTTACTTGAACAATCTTCTCCTAATTTACAGGAGGATTTACTTTCTGCGGTTGAATTGGGAATACCCACTCAATCTGCCGTTGATTCAGAAATCTTTCGGGCACTAGTTCAAAAACAGGCAGCCACTAAGGCCAGTAAGATTGATATAAAAAGCATTCTTCCAATTGGAAGACTAAAACATTGGTTTACTGGTACTCTGGCATTGGTAATTCTCACATTAGGTCTTCTGCAAATCCCGGATTTTGGTAGTGATTTAAGATTACTGATGCAAAGAGCTATGATTCCCGGGTCCAACCTTCCACCGGTAACCCATTTTGATATTCGTATTTTATCACCTGATGAAAATGTAACCCGCACACCAAGTAATGAGCCTCTTCGGTTTGTGACTCTGGTAAAAACCAAAAGAGTGGGAATTACTTATCAGAATGTTACTCTTGAGACCAAAGCTTTTGGTAAAAAAGAGCAGCTTGCCCTTTCAAAGAGAGAAAATGGGAAGTTTTTCGTAGATTACAATGTTGGAAATACTCAATTTGAATTTCGGATATTGATTGATCAATCTCCACAGACCGCATGGCGAAAAATGGATGTGGGTACCCGTCCGCACATCAAGAATTTCCGTAAAGTTTTCACTTACCCGGCATATACAGAACTTCAATCCAACGAAACGCTTGAAAATCACGGAGATGTTGAAGCATGGGAAGGAACCGTGGTCGAAATATCAGCTAACCTAAGCCAGTCAGTAAAATCCGGTTCTTATGAATTCCAATGGGTCGAAAAAGAAGATGAGAAAAGAGAAATTATCCCAAGCTCAAATGGCCTGGTTCTTCAAACTTATATAAAATTAAGAAACCCTGGAACTTATCGAATAAAGAATTTGCTGGATCAGTCTTTAAATTGGAAAGGGCGTCCTTCTTCCCTTTTCGAGATTTCTGTCAAACCCGACCTGCCTCCTGCTATTCAATGGGTCGAACCAAAGGAACGGGACATGCTGGTGGCACCCAATGACCTCCTTACTTTCTCGGCCTATGCGAAGGACGATCTCGGATTAGCCCGCATCGAATATCAAATCAAAAAAAATCGTGAAGGATGGCAGGCTTTTGCAATTCCAGAATTTCTGGACCCAAGAGGAATGCAATCCTCTCCTGTAGAGTTTAATTTAGATTTGTTAAAACATAAGCTAAAGCATGGAACGCAGGCTTTTATTAAACTCAAAGCATATGATTTAAAAGGTTTATCTGCAGAAACTGAAACCATTCAATTTACTATTGTTTCCCGAGACTTTGACTTAAGTGAACTCAGACTTCTCGAAGAACGGGCAAAAATTGTTGAACACTTTGAAACTGTTCATTCAGAAGTTGCCCAGTCTCAAAAAAATCTCCAATTAACCGTCAAAGAATTACAGCAGGAAAAAATCAATTCCAACACTCTGCTCGAAAAAACCGGCCAAACTCAAAGCGAATTGGAAGTTACCACCGAGGTTGGGTATTTGGATACATTGAAAGCGCTATTGCGAATGCCAAGGGGTGCCGATTCATATGAAGTTTCTATGCTTGGCCAGGCAATGGGTCAGATTTCAAAAACTTCAGCAATGCAGTGGAAGAAAACTGAGAATTCAATCGCATTTGAAACTGATAAAAATCGATTACGAGGGAGGACTCATGAATTGTCCAGAATCTCAAGTAAGAGAAGAAGTATGTCCGGGAATATTCGGAATGTAGCTAAGGATTTACTCAATCAACATTCAGAAGTTGTGGCACTTTCCTACCTAAAATCAATACATGAAAGACAAGAGGAACTGATTAAGGATACAGAGGAGAAGAAAGCCCTTTCATTTCTTATGAGAAGACAGCAGGTTGCCCTTAATCAATGGAACCCAATCTCTGATGCACTTTTATACTCCCTAGACTGGCAACGTTCGTCCAATCTCAAAAAGGTTAAAACAGAACAGGAGAAATTAATGAACGCCCTGAGTGAAGAAAGTATTGATAGGAGTGAACTCAAAAAACAGATCGATTCCTGGGAGAAGATCATTCGAAATGTAATTAAAGAAACCCAACAAAAACTGGCATCAAAATCACGTGAATCCTTTAAGAAAAAATCCCAAGAGCTTTATTGGAATCTTGAGAAAATTCATCTCCATTGGGATGAGCTAAAGAGATGTTGGGATAAATTGCTTAGAAGTAAACGAGCTAAATCTCCCATCGAAATTAATGAACTGCTAGGCAAAATTAGTGCATTGATTGCGGAAACAATGATGCGGTCAGAGGTTGAACAAACAAGAAGAGACCAGAACTCGCTTTTTGTAAAGGATGCGGGACAAACCGGAAGAGCACTTATTAAATTTGAACAGGAAATCAGGTCTGCGGATATTAATTCTTCAAATGATCCTCTTTCCTTGTCAGAAAAATCCAACCGCCTCGGACGGTCTTTTCAAATTTTGTTACTTCAACACGACCTTATTGGATCAGCCAAACAAGTGATTTATTTCATGAAACAGGAATATGGAAAATCATCCAAATGGTCAGGTTCAGAATATGCAAGACAGTGGGGCCGAGTGGAATCCATTTGGAAACCATGTCTTGATATGATGAACCATCATCAAGTTTCTAAAGAGGCGGTTGGGATTATAAAAAAACTGCCCAATCAATCTTATCGTAAAGAAGTAATTCGTGAAATGCAGGCACGGATCAAATCAACAGAGTATAAACAAAACTCAGTTCTGGAAAATGCAGATCTGGTCTTTCAGGATCTGCAAAAAATAATCAGTTTGATCAAAGAAGATGTAAAGGACGCACGACTATTTATAGATCAATTAGCACCCACATTACCCGAATTAGCGAGGGAACTTGCCAAAGAAACAGAAGAACAAAGAGACAAAGTGAATGCGGTTCAAACGGACGAAGATTCATTGGTGAACAAACTGGAAAAATTAGAAAAACTGGAAAAAGAACAGTTGGATATTGGTGCCTCGATAGAGAGTTTTGCTCAAGCCTTAAGGCAGGAAGCAAATATTCAAAACCTGCTTGATCAGGAAGGTCGTGAAATTGCTAGGGATTCAGATGATGCCGCTGCCATTATTGAAGAGAGAGAAAAGAATATTGAACAAAAACTCAGCCAAGCAGCCGATACACGAACCATAGAGGAGATCAAAAAAGAAAGTGATCATACAATACAGGAACAAGAAAAACTTATTGAGGAATTAAATTTGATTGCTGAACACTTTGAAAAATTAGAACGCATGCAATCTGTAGAGGAAACCAGAGATGAACTAAGGAAGTTAGAAAATCAGCTTGAGGTGGGAGGAGAAATTGAAGAACAATTTGCCCAGGCGGAAAGACTAGCCGATCTCGCTCAGCTTGCCCCTGATCAATTAATTGAAGAATTGGAAAAGGAGCTCGATCAAAACCAAGCTATGCAACGCGAACTTTCTGATCTAAGCCAAGATACTGTTGAAGGTGCACAAAAACAGCTGGAAGATGCGGTTAAAAAAGAAGAAAACCTCGTTAATTATCTTGAAAAGGAAAATAAAGAATTACAAAAGAAAAAAGAAGAACTTGCTAATCAACTTAAAGAACTTGCTCACGATGCTCAAAAACTCGCCGATAAAAAGATTAACCCACTTCAAGAACAGGCAGAACAAGCAAAAGAACAAGCAATTGCAAAGAAAACGAAAAATCTGAATAATTCCCTTAAAGAAAAGGCCGAAGAGATCGAGCAAACAGCAAAGCAAAAACCTGACACCCAGGAATTAAAACAAGCGGCTGAAGAACTCGCTGAAACATTAGAAAGCACGGCGGAGGATTTGGAAAATTTTGCTACCAATCTCGAAACTCAGTCAGAACTCACTCCTGAATCTGCCAAGCAGCAATCAGAAAAAGTAGCAGTTCTGGCTCAAGAAAAGCAGACTCAAGCGAAAATTGCTGAAGAATTTGCAGAAGAACAGAAACAAGAAACCCAAAAAGCTCACCAAAATGCTTTGATTAAAAAAATAGCAGAGAAAAAAGCGCAAGAAAAAGCACTTAAAGCCAAAGAAACTGCGAAGAAAGCTGAGGAAATTGCCAATCAATCACCAAATGATCCAACCTTACAGGAAAATCTCGAAAACACCAAAAATGATTTAAGCAAAGAGATAGAATCTTTTAAATCTGCCAAAGAAGAGAGCCAAATTGCTGAACAGCAGGCAGCTGAGGAAATTGAAGCTTTTGAACTCGCACAGGAAGAAGCTAATCAAGCAAAGGCAGAAGCAGCAGAGGCAATCGTACTGGCTGAAGGAGCAGCTGATCTTGCTAAAGCTCTTACTGACGAGGCTCAACCTGAACCAATAAAGCAGGCGAGTAAAAAAGGAGCAGAGCTTGCTCATGAAGCATCCAAAGAAGCGAAAGAACTTCAACAGCAAGCCGAGGAAATTGCTGAAGCTCTTGATCAACTTACTAATGAGGCAGAGGGGAATTCTGAACTCCTTGCAGAAGCACAAGAAAACCAAGAGCAATTTGCAGAAGATACTTTTGACACATCTGAGGAACTGGCTCGGGCCGCAAGGCACGAAGCAAGATTGGATAATCAGGAAGGTAGTGATATCCTTGATAATGTTGCTGAGTCGACAAAAGAGGTCGCCCTTAACGAGCTTCCGGAAACTGGACAAGCATTGGAAAACCAGATACTGGCGAACGAATTAAATGATTTGGCAGAAGCAGCAGAAGAACTTGCCGCTGACTTAAAAGCAGATAATCCGACAGGTGATGAAAAAGTAGCAGAAGCACTGAACCAGCAGGCAATGGCAACTGCTGATGTATTAGATGATAACCCCTCTTTTAATGAACTGGCAGAGCAGGCGAACGAATTGAGTGAAAAGGCAAATCATGCAGAGGAGGAACTTGCCCAACTCGCAGAGACCCTTGCTGCTGATGCCGATGCGGCTCAGGAACTTGCCGATACTTCCTCAAAAGAAAAAATATCGGCCAAAGCAGAAATGCAAGAGGCTATTACACAGGCAAATGAGGCAAATGCAAAAGCCGAAAGTTTGGAAACTGCTGCTCAGGCTGCGGCTTCTGCCGAGGAACAGGGAGAAGGATCATCAGAAGAAACACTAGCTGCCCAAAGTGCGGCACAAACTGCAGAACAAGAAGCCGAACAACTAGCATTGGCAGCCGAGACCGCCACCGAGGGTTTTGCTACTGCTAATGAGCAAGTAAATTCTGATAAAAGTGCTGCTCAAGTAGCGGCTGAACTGGCAGATTCTGCAAGTACCCAAGCAAAGGAGGCAGCAGAATTAGCCGATGCAGCAAAAGAATTCTTAGAAGAATTTCCAGAATCTCCAACCATTGCCCATTTAAGCGATTCTGAGCTACCCAATGCAGCAATCGCATTAAATGAGGTAGGGGATGCTCTTGAACAACAACTTGATGCACTGGAAGATCTTCAGTCAGGCGATCCACAAAATTCAGAACAACTATTCGACGAGCAGGATTTAGGTAATGTACAAACTTCTGCCCCCCCCTCTTCATCCCAAGAATTGAATAAAATGGCATCTTCCTTTGAATCCAGTACTCCATTTTCCGATCCGGAAGTCAGCCAAGTACTTGCACAAGCCCTAGATTCATTGGATCAGGCTTTATTTTCTGAAGAAAATCCATTCTCCGATTCTACTGCCACGGAGTCGATTCCATCAAATGGAGATCAGGGAACTGGAGAACCTGCAGCAGCTGAAAGACCCAAATCAACATCGCCCGCTGAACCTGGCTATGCTGAAACTATTCCTAGTGAACCTAGAGAGCGGACACCCGGATATGGTCCAGGGACCGGAGGTAGTGGATTATTATCTTCATCGGGTAATGTTAACAATACGCTCGCTCAAGCATTACAAGCCCTGCAGCAAGCAACCCAAGCCCATGCTCAGGCAATGTCTCAACAAAGGTCTAATATCATGTTAGCTGAAGCAAAAGGAAATCAATTAAATTCAAGCGACGACAAATATCAGGAAATTCCAGTTCCAAAAGTGGGAGAACTTCCCGCATTTGAGAATACAGAAATTGAGGAGGACTGGGGAAAATTACCCCCAAAGTTGGCAAAGGATTTAATGGAAGCAAAAAGGGAAAGAGTTTCTGAAAGCTATCGGAACCAAGTACAGGCTTACTTTCAAGCAATGTCTCAAAAAGCGAGGACCAATAAAAAATGAATTTGATATTTTTAAAACATCAAATCGCTTTCACCCTTTGTGTATCTTTATTTTATAGCCAGTCCATTTTACTCTTTGGGGAAGATTCAAGTGAGCAAATTAACGAATCAAAGGAATGGGAAAATCCATTCAAGCCGGACGAAGTTGATCAGGCCATAGACTCAGGAATTGAATTTCTTTTAAGCAAACAAAAAGAAAACGGGGCAATCTATGATCGGAGCAATCCTACCGCTATTACTGCCCTGGCTGTTATGTCACTAGCGGCAGTTGGCAACCTACCTATTCACCCTAATAAAACTGGAAAGTCAATGTCTCGAGCTATTGATTTTTTGCTTCTTGAGCAAAACCAAAATGAGATCGGCTATTTTGGGAAACGTGGAGGTCGAATGTACGGGCATGGAATTGTTACATTAACTCTGGCCGAAATGTTAGGAATGGGAATCGATGAAGAAGTGGACACTGCGATCCGAGAAAAATGCCAACTTGCAATCAACCTTATTCTTCGTTCCCAAAAAGTTACTAAAAACCAATCTCAGCAACAGGGTGGATGGCGATATAGTCCGGATTCCACAGACGCTGATCTTTCTGTATCGATTTGGCAACTCATGGCCTTGCGCTCCGCAAAAAACTCAGGTTTAAAAGTACCCACTGAGGCAATCACCAATGCGATTGAATATTTAAAAAGGTCCTACAAATCAAAAATTGATCAAAAAGGAAACCCAATCAATAAAGTATCTGGATTCGCCTACCAGCCTGGTGGTCACCCAGAATATACAACCACTGCAGCTGGTCTTCTCGCGATGCAGGTTTGTGGTGAATATGAATCACCTTTCGTGCTAGGAGCTGCCGATTGGCTCCTAGAGAATGAACCTAAAACCAACCGAAAATTTTTCTTTTACGGCACATATTATTACGCACAGGCGATGTACCAAAGAGGAGATGAACATGCTGGTAAGGCAAGAAAGCTGGTTGAAGAAATTTTATTGCCCATGCAAAAAGAAAATGGTGCCTGGCAGGGCGGAGGATCTGAATCAGGAGCAGGTGAGATTTATACTACTTCGATGGCCATGCTCGCCCTAGCGGTTAAATATCATTACCTTCCCATCTATCAACGTTGAACAGAACGGGTTAACTTAAGCCGTATACCTTATTCGCAACTTCACCTTCAATCAAAGTTTGTTCGTCCTGTGAAAGATTGGAAATAAAAGACCTGCAAATTGAAACCCAAGATCGATACTCGACCGCCAAACGGGCAACGGGCCAATCGGAACCAAACATCATCCGATTAGGCCCGAATGCATCCAGTGCGATTTCCATGTAAGGTAATATATCCTCTTCACTCCACTCTTTCCAATTCGCCTCGGTAGCAATACCCGACAGTTTACAGGAAACATTTTCTCTTTCTGCTAATTTATAAATCTGAGTTTTCCACGGTTCCAATGACTTGTCACTTATTCTCGGTTTGGCAATGTGGTCCAAGACAAAAATTTGTTGAGGGTGTTGATCGACAAATTCAATCGAAGCAGGTAATTGCCTTTCATAAATGAGAATATCATAAATTAAATTGAACTGCCTGAGAAGGGATACCCCCCGGTTAAAATTAGCGCCTAATATAAATCGATCATCTGGTTCATCCTGAACCACATGCCTAACCCCTTTGAGCAATTGGTTTTCTGCATAGCGTTCCAATTCACCTTTCACCATTGCATCTGCCAATGGGAACCACCCCACTACCCCCTTAATGAAATCATGATTCTGGGCGTAAAAAAGTAGATCGTTAGTTTCTTTCATTGATTGAGAAGCCTGCACTGAAACTGCTCCGTTAATCCCAACTTCTGTAATCTCTTTGTTAAGTTCATCGGGACCGTAATCTTGTTTAAGAATCCCCATTTTTTCATTCATCCAGGAATATTCGACTGGTTCGTATTGCCAAAAATGATGATGTGAATCGATTTTCATTTTAACTTTGGGGGTTTGGATTTTTGCTTCATTTCTTCAAGTAATGTAGGCCAATTCTTTTGAGCAAGGTTCGATTTCATTTTACGATAACCGACTCCATATGCCAGGCTTGTATTATTTTGTAAATTATCCAATAAGATAGAGGCAAGTTTACTTTTCTCTTTTTCCAGTACTGCAGAGGAAACCAAGTTGCAAAACCCTTCCACCACTGGAGGGGTTGATTCGATAAACTTCTCATTAAGCCATACATGTGCAAATTCATGTGCCAATACTGATTCGCATTCAATATAAGGCAGTCCATAAAGAACATATATACGGTGATCAAAACTCGTTCCAGGGTTTGTGCCACCTCGAACAATTTTATATTTTGTAAGAGTTAATCCCCGCAAATTCCCCCGGGCATTTATTTTTAAAGCTTCTTTATTGAGCAATCCACGGTCGATCAAACGGATTGAAAGCTTTCCTTTCGGTTTTGAAATTCCGATACGGGTTAATGTGTGCCAGACCCGATCCTCGACTTCGCTCAAAATTTCTGTATCAAACACACTATCTTTTAAACAGGTAACACAACTCATTCGACCATCAGCAAAAAATTGTTTAGGATGAGCCCCATTCTTAACAAATATTCTTGAACATGTGCCACACAGCCCAGTTGACTGGAAATGTTTAACATGAACCATTCCATTCCATGCATCCCGGCGAAACTGGTCCCCCCCACGAAACCCGGACCGACACACCATACAACGAAAGCATGAAGTATGATATTTCACACCGCCTGCATCAATTGTTCGGGTACCCAATGTTTTTGAACAGGATGGACAACGCGGAGTCATTTTCCACCTACGGACATAATCCTGATCCGCCTGAATAAAACGGGATAATGAAAAATGATATTCCCTTCCTTTTATTAACAAACCTATTCGATCACCGAGTACCTCAAAGAGTTCACCTTCAGACTTACTTCCAGAAGAAGTTGTCCAAACTCTCGACCAACCAGTTGAGCAAAATAGTAAGAGACCGATCCAAAAACTGGTCCTTAGAAAAACCATTGCTTAGTTAGGAACCCAGTACATTTTCCCAATGAGCAATCCGATTTTTAATTTGTGACGGACCAGGCATTCCTGGTCTTTCTCGCATTCTGAAAGCACGGTCCAAATCAAAAACATCACGCCAACTTTCGCCCAGTGCTGGACAGATCTCGATAGCTTCAGTTTGACCCAATTCAGGAAGAGGAATATTTTGCTTTTCAGACAACGCAACTAATTCGCCGATGAAATGATGAGCAGATCGAAATGCCACTCCTTTCTCAACTAGGTAGTCTGCCAAATCAGTTGCCAAAAGCAAAGGATCAGAGGCAGCTTCCCGGCACTTCTCTTCATTAAAACTTGATCCGCTCAAGGAACCAGCAACAACAGTCAAGCAGGTCGTAAGTTGATCAAATGAATCAAAAACTGGAGGCTTATCCTCCTGTAAATCTCGATTATAAGTGAGGGGTAATCCTTTCAAGGTAACACAGAGATTTTGCAAATTACCAACAATTCTTCCGGTTTTCCCTCGTATGAGTTCAAAGCAGTCAGGATTTTTCTTTTGGGGCATAAGGGAAGAACCCGTAGTAAAGGAGTCTGGCAGATTAATAAATCCAAACTCTGTTGAATTCCAAAGAATTACATCTTCCGCCAACCTTGAAAGATGAAGAGAGCAGGTAACACAAGCCATAGAAAACTCCAAAAATACATCCCGATCAGCAACCGCATCCATACCATTGGGGGTAATTAACGGATCCCCATTTTCATCGACAAAGCCTAGAGCTTTGGCAGTAAATTCACGGTCTAACGGTAAAGTACTTCCTGCAATCGCTCCGGAACCAAGTGGGCAAACATTGGCATGCTCAGACACCCGAGAAAAACGTTCATGGTCACGACCAAGTGCTTCAACATGAGCAAGAAGATGATGACCGACAGTAACGGGCTGCGCACGTTGTAAATGAGTGTATCCGGGAATAGGCAAGCCTGAATATCGCTTGGCTAAAGTAAGTATTGTGAGCATTGTACCCTCTAATGTCATTCTCATTTGAGCACAGGCATCCTTAAAAAAGAGACGCATATCAGTGGCAACCTGATCGTTTCGACTTCTTCCAGTGTGTAGTTTCTCAGCAACTTCAGTTTTTTCAAGGAGGGCCTGTTCTAAATTCATATGAACATCTTCCAATTCAAGTTTCCAAGAAAATTCAGGTGCTTTAATTTCTTCAATTAACTCCTCAATTCCCGATTTAATTTCAAAAAATTCAGCTTCAGTAAGCAGACCAACATGAGCAAGCATAGATGCATGACCAAGACTTCCTTTAAGGTCATAAGGTGCGAGACGTTTATCAAAAGATACGGATTCTCCAAAGATCTGCATCAATAAATCTGGACGGTCTGAAAATCTCCCCCCCCAGGTTACTTGCTTATCATCATTTGCCATAAAGAAACATTGTTCAAATGATGCAGCGTGCCCGCAACCTTAAACAACTAATTAGTGAAAGACAATCAGGAGAAAATTTTCTTCAACTTTGCCTTAGCGTGGTCGCGGTTCAGTTTGGCAATATAATCCAAAGAGATATCTTTGGGGCAAGCCGCTGAACATTCACCGTAATTTCTGCAGTTTCCAAATCCAGCTTCATCCATTGTCTTAACCATATTGATTGCACGTTCATCCTTTTCAGCCTGCCCTTGTGGTAGAAGGTTTAAATGAGCTGCTTTTGCAGAGGTAAAGAGCATTGCAGATGCATTCTTACAGGATGCGACACAGGCACCACAACCGATACATGCGGCTGCATCCATCGCATTGTCTGCATCCACCTTGGAAATTGGTATGGCATTGCCATCAGGAGCACTCCCAGTCCGAACAGAAATAAAACCACCGGATTGAACAATACGATCAAAGGCAGAACGGTCGACAATAAGATCGCGCACAATTGGAAAAGCGTTTGCCCGAAAAGGTTCAATTGTAACCGTTTCCCCATCTCGAAACTTACGCATATGCAGCTGACAGGTTGTAGTCGAGTCTTCAGGACCGTGTGCATGTCCGTTAATCGTTAATGAGCAGGTGCCACAAATGCCCTCCCGACAATCATGATCAAAAGCTACCGGTTCTTTACCTTCCCCAAGTAACTGCTCGTTTAACTGATCAAGCATTTCTAAAAAAGAAGAATCTTCCGAAACGCCATCCAAAGTGTGTGATTCGAAGGACCCGTTCGCACTTGGTCCATTTTGTCTCCAAATTTTTAAGGTAAGTTTCATATCTGTTTCCTATTTGTAACTTCTCACCGCAAGTTCGATGTTTTCATATTTCAGATCTTCCTTATGACGGGTAGGCTCTTTCCCTTCTCCCTTGTACTCCCACACGGCAGCATGGGCGAAATTTTCATCATCACGAGTGGCTTCTCCATCGGCGGTTTGATGCTCCTCACGAAAATGTCCTCCGCAGGATTCATTCCTTTCAAGTGCATCACGGCAAAGAAGTTCACCAAAATCAATAAAGTCACGAACCCGGCCTGCTCTTTCAAGCTCAACATTCAACCGGTCCCCCTCTCCAGGTACAATCAGGTTTTTGTTAAAATCATCACGAAGATCCTGAATCTGGCCAATCGCTTTTTTCAAACCCGACTCGTTGCGGGCCATCCCAGCAAATTCCCACATAATTTGTCCCAACTCTTTGTGATAAGAGCGAGAAGAACGCTTTCCTTGTGGTGAAAGTAATTGAGAAGTTCTTTCTTTGACCGACTCCAGAAC
This sequence comes from Opitutia bacterium, assembly GCA_018675995.1. Classification (GTDB taxonomy): domain Bacteria; phylum Verrucomicrobiota; class Verrucomicrobiia; order Opitutales; family Seribacteraceae; genus Seribacter. The sequence continues at coordinate 18,691 of JABGWZ010000104.1, forward strand.
CTCTTTCACTTCGGGACCGTCCGGACTGATTGAACCGGCACCCGAACGGGCGAGGTAATTGCCGACAGTGTAGGGAATCACAAAATAACCGTCGCTCAAGCCCTGCATAAGGGCACTTGCTCCCAGTCTGTTTGCCCCATGATCAGAAAAATTCGCCTCCCCGAGCACAAAGCACCCAGGCACCGTACTTTGCAAATTATAATCCACCCATAACCCACCCATGGTATAATGAATGGCGGGGTAAATACGCATGGGACGATTGTAAGCATTTTCTCCGGTTATACGCTCATACATTTGGAAAAGATTTCCATATCTTTCACGAATTGCAGACTCTCCTAAGCGAGAAATCGAATCAGCAAAGTCCAAATAAACTCCACGACCACCCGGCCCAACACCACGGCCTTCATCGCAAGCCTCTTTGGCGGATCGACTAGAAATATCACGGGGAGCAAGGTTTCCAAAACTCGGATACTTACGCTCAAGGAAATAATCTCTTAATTCCTCTTTAATATCGTTGGGATTTAATCCACAACTTTCCTTATCATTGGGAACCCAAACACGGCCGTCGTTGCGAAGAGATTCAGACATAAGAGTCAACTTAGACTGATGATCACCGGCCACTGGTATACAGGTTGGGTGAATCTGGGTGAAACAGGGATTGGCAAAGCCTGCACCTCTACGATGCGCACGGTAAGTTGCAGTTACATTACACCCGGCTGCATTTGTAGATAGATAATAAACATTCCCGTATCCACCTGTGCAAAGAAGGACTGCATCAGCTGTCCAAGCATCAGTTCCGCCTGTTACGAGGTTACGAGTAATAATTCCTTTGGCATGTCCATCTACAGTAACTAAATCAAGCATTTCGTGCCTAGTGTGCATCTTGACCTGACCCGAAGCAATCTGGCGACTCAAGGCACTGTATGCACCAAGCAATAGTTGCTGTCCAGTTTGCCCTCGGGCGTAAAAAGTACGACTCACCTGTGCACCCCCAAATGACCGGTTTGCTAATAGACCTCCGTATTCACGGGCAAAAGGAACACCTTGTGCAACGCATTGATCAATAATGTTAGTGCTATTTTGAGCCAATCGGTAAACATTTGCTTCACGGGAACGAAAATCACCACCTTTAACAGTGTCGTAAAAGAGTCTGTGTATACTGTCCCCATCATTTTGATAATTTTTGGCCGCGTTGATCCCCCCCTGTGCAGCAATTGAATGAGCACGCCTCGGAGTATCCTGATAGCAAAAGCAATCAACTTGGTAACCCAGTTCGCCTAGAGTAGCAGCGGCAGAACCGCCTGCTAAGCCAGACCCTACTACAATAATGCGATACTTTCTTTTATTGGCAGGGTTGACCAACTTAGAAGAAAAACGGTGATTGTCCCACTTATCCGACAAGGGACCTTCAGGAATTTGAGGATCAAGATTCATTGTTCAGTAGGTTGGTGGATAAAGATTTTTCCTCAACTTCTTGCGAGAAAAAAGACGGATCATAAAATTCATAGATACCATGTTTTTGGGCGAGTACGCTCAAGGGGACAATTGAAAAACCAACAAATATTATCCAAGCGTAACCTATTGCAACCAAATCAATCTTGGCACGCCATGATTCAGATCGTAAACCAAGAGACTGAAAAACACTCGAGAATCCATGAGATAGGTGCGCACACAACATACCCATAGCGACCACATAAAATACCGAAATTACATCATGCTTAAATCCTGAAATGACCATTAAGAAAGCATCATGTATTTCGGTTCCATCAGGCGAACCAACGGTGGTCATCATTTCTGCATATTCAGGGTAAATCGTACGAATTGTAAAATGAAGCAGATGAAAAACGATGAAAGCCAACAAGATGGAACCGGTTAACCCCATCCGCAATGAAGCTAAACCTGCACGTTTGGTGGCTTCAATTTCATTCAAGTTCGGACGTGCCTTGCGATTTTCAACGATCAATGAGTAAGCAGTGAACGCGTGGATTAAAACTGCGGCCAGAAGGAATAACCTTGAACCCCATAAAATAAACCAAGGTAGGCTTTGCAGAGAATGGGCGTAAGCATTAATCTGTGCTTGTCCGAGTAAAACTTGTAAGTTTCCAGCCATGTGCACAAACACAAACCCAATAAGCACTAATCCAGATAGTGCCATGAGGTATTTTTTTCCGAGCGATGAACTAAACATAATATTTTTTTATTCTAATTTGTACATAGGACAAACAATTGACGAGTACAAACAGGGAATTTTGATATTTATAAGTACATCCAATTAGAAGAATTAATATAATTACGGCAAGAATGATTAAATATTTTATTCCTTGGTAATAATTTAACAACTTTTTAAAATCTTTGTTGCAAGGAATAAGTTCTCGGTGTCTTTTCAAATAAGAATGAATAAAATCCTATGAAGTATATATTTATTACAGGTGGTGTGGTTTCTTCGTTAGGCAAAGGTCTGACAGCCGCCTCTTTGGGTGCCCTTCTGGAACAAAGAGGGTTGACCACTAGAATTCAAAAATTTGATCCCTATCTAAATGTCGATCCAGGCACTATGAGCCCATTTCAACACGGTGAGGTGTATGTACTCGATGATGGTGCGGAAACAGATCTTGATCTCGGTCATTACGAACGATTCACATCCGGAAAACTTTCGCGTTTTAATAACTTAACAAGCGGGCAAATTTACGAATCTGTTATTAAAAAGGAAAGACGGGGCGATTATCTGGGTAAAACAGTTCAGGTAATTCCTCATGTTACTAATGAAATTAAGAATCGAATTTATGCGGCCGGGGAAGGGGTAAATGTATTAATTACAGAGATTGGCGGAACAATTGGAGATATTGAAGGTTTACCCTTCACC
>JABGWZ010000222.1 GCA_018675995.1 Opitutia bacterium
AGCAAAAAACCAAGCAAGCAAAGTATAAATTTTCATTTGGTGCGATTGCGGATTGTCAGTATTGCAGTGGGCCAAATCGGGGATCGAGGCATTATTCATCTTCTGCAAAAAAGCTTCATGAATGTGTTGAGGAGCTAAATAGTCACGATCTCAAATTTGTGATCCACCTTGGTGATTTTATTGATCGGGATTATGCCAGTTTTGATAAAGTCCTCCCGATCTATCAATCTTTGAAAATGCCAGCATACCATGCCCTGGGAAATCATGATTTTGATGTTGCCGATAAATGGAAAGCTAAAGTTCCGGAGCGAATGGGTATGAAATCAAAGTACTATGATTTCAGCATCGAGGACTGGCGTTTCATCGTGTTGGACGGGAATGATGTCAGTTTTCATGCCTATCCAAAAGATAGTTCAGAATACAGGGAAGCGGAGGTATACTATCGGGAGAACAAGATTCGTTCACCCAGATGGAATGGAGCAGTGGGAGAAAAACAGCTAACCTGGATGCAGGAAGTTTTAAAGGGAGCTGAAAAAAAAGGGGAAAAGGTTGTATTGTATTGCCACTTTCCGGTTTATCCCGCCGATCCTCATAATTTATGGAATGCAAAGGAAGTGATTTCAATACTCGAAAAGTTTTCCTGTGTGAGGGCATATATTAATGGCCATAACCATAAAGGGAAGTATGGACAAAAAGAAGGCATTCACTACCTCACCCTAAAGGGAATGGTGGAAACCGAAAGCAACGCTTATTCTATCATTCGTGTTCATCAGAACAAGCTTCAGATTAAGGGTTATGGAAGAGAGACCGACCAAACTTTTTTGTTTAAATAATCAATTTACATAGATGATAAACTTACCTAAACCCGAACGGAATCATATCTCCCAATCTATGAATCTCCAATAAATCTTATGAAATTATCCTTATCCTTCCTCCTTACATTTACATTTCTCCTGCTCTCTTTTTCCCTAAAGGGAGCTAAGGGTATTGAGGAAGCACTATTTACCTGGACGGATTCACCTTCCACCACGCTCAATGTGATATGGTTAGTGAAGGATAATGATCCAACCCTTTTTCTTTGGGGGAAAACGGACGATAAGGTACCTGGGACAGCAGAGGTGAAAAGACATTCATTTTACAAAGGGTCGGGATTGGAGGTTTGTCAGGTTCAACTTACAGGTTTGAGTCCAGATACAGGGTATCGTGTATTTCTGGGAGACAAGGAATTTCGAGCTCGAACCCTACCGGTGAAAAGACCGGACCGCATCAGTTTTGTGACTGGTGGCGATATGATGCACTCTCCCGAATGGCACAAGGATGGGGTAAAGGCGATGGCTTCTCGTTTCCCAAACTTCGCATTGCTGGGTGGCGATTTGGCTTATGCAAATGGAAAGTCGTGGGAACGCTGGCTCGACTGGATTGAGGAATACGCAGATCATGCGGTGACAAAGGACGGATATTCCATACCTTTTGTGGTAGCGATTGGAAACCATGAGGTAAATGGCGGGTATGGAAAAACCCCTAAGGAAGCACCTATGTTTTACAACTTATTTCCATTTCCACAAAAGTTGAAATCCTATTATACCATCGATCTATTCGAAGATTTATCCGTGGTAATACTCGACTCCTCCCATACCTATTCCATTGAAAGTCAGGTCGAATTTTTGCAATCCTCGCTCTCTTCTCGCAAGGATCGTACCCATTTGTTTGCGCTTTATCATTTTCCCGCTTACGGAATTATGAAGGGTGGTTTGAATAGTCCCATCAGTAAAAGTATGAGAAATCATTGGGTTCCCTTATTTGACCAATATGGTCTGGATGCAGCCTTTGAGAATGATCACCATGTTTACAAGCGTTCTAAACTTTTGAAGGGAGACAAAGTAAACCAAGATGGCACTCTTTATATTGGAGATGGAGCTTGGGGTGTGGGGACCCGGAAGCCCGGAGCCAAAGAGTATTGGTATGTAGAAGAATTTGAACCAACCCGACATGTCATTGAAGTTGAAATCAAAGACAATGTTCGCACTTACCGTGCGATCAATCATGATAAAAAAGTTTTTGACGAGTTCGTTGATAAGCGAGATGCGGACTAAAAAAATTTCAGTCTATATTCCACTAAAATTATTTTAATGAGATTTCTTAGAAAAGCATGAAACTAAATAAACTTCTTAAACGGTTTTTTTCCGGGAGAAGTAAGCATTCTTGGAAATATAAATACAATGTAGGAAAGGGAACTTATGGAGATCCCAAAATCGAGCAATGGTGTGAGCAAACAACACTTAAAGTTGGTAATTATTGTTCAATCTCAGGTGGTGTAAAAATATTACTTGGTGGTAACCACAGAGCAGATTGGATTACTACTTATCCATTTTCTGTTTTTAGAGAAAGTGCAAAACATATAAAAGGACATCCTGTCTCACGAGGCGATGTTGTAATAGGCCACGATGTGTGGATAGGAATAGATGCGACTATTTTGAGTGGGGTTAATATAGGAAATGGGGCAATTATTGGGGCATCAGCAGTTGTAAGTCGAGATGTGCCTGCATACACTATTGTAGCAGGTAATCCTGCAAGAGTTATCAGGCAACGCTTTAGCGAAGATGATATTACTATTTTGCAGTCCTTAAAATGGTGGTATTGGAATGACTCCAAATTAGATGCTGCAATGCCATATCTCTTGGATGAAAATATATACGAGCTTAGTACTTTTTCACAAAAGTATGATTTAGAAGTTAGGTAAGTTATTAAAAGTTTTAGTTAAATTTAGATTTCTAGCCTTGTTCTTTTAGAGGCTATTTCAAATGATGAATGGTATGAGAAATCTATTCGTTTTAATCATTCCGTTATTTTTACTTGGTTCATTATTTGCACAACGCGAACAGCCAAAAGTCCGGACTTTGGATTTAGAATATTCAAAGAGTACAAAATGTTTAAATCCTGAATATCTTTTATTCTCCGCAAAAATTAAGGGAGAAAAGAAACCTGCCCTTTTGATCTATCTGCACGGAGCTGGTGGGGTGGGAGACAATGTAGGTCGATTGCAGGGACAGGCCCGAGCACTGCTGGCAGGAATAGACCAGTTTAAAAAAGGCCCATGTCACATTGTAGTTCCACAGTGTTCGCGTACTCGAAAAGCGGGCGGGCGGGGAACCTGGGAAGCCAGTGACTTGGACCTGTTGCTTAAGGGACTGAGTTCAAGTTTGGAATTTGATTCAAAAAGAATTTACCTG
>JABGWZ010000215.1 GCA_018675995.1 Opitutia bacterium
AATGACGATTGATGCCATCGATTTCATGAAGGCGAACAAGGCCAAGCCCTTCTTTCTATACTACGCGGCTTGGCTGGTGCACACTCCAATCCACAGCAGGAGCAAGGCCTTGCTTGAAAAGTATTGCAAAAAATTGGGAGTCGATTACCCGAGCGATCCGACCGGTTGGCCTCTGCAAGGGCAGAAGAATCCGTATTACTGTGCAATGGTCGAGATGCTCGACCACTATGTTGGGCAAATCATTGCTTATTTGGAAAATACCCCAGACCCCCGTCGTCCTGGTCATTTTCTAATGAGCAATACTTATGTTATATTTACTTCGGACAATGGGGGAATGGAGCGCGTTCCGGGTGAAATTATTACCGACAACTTCCCCTTGGATAAAGGGAAGATTAATGCCAAGGAAGGTGGGGTACGGGTACCCCTCATCATCACGGGGCCAACGATCCGTCCCAGACAGGAGAGTCACGTCATGGTGAACGGCCTCGATTTTTACCCAACGATCCTCGGCTGGACGGGAACGAAAAAGCCAAAGGAGCAAAACCTCGACGGTTCCGACCTTTCCGAACTTCTGCACAAGCATCCGAGAAATCCCGATCTTGTGAAGGAGAAGGATGGGAAGTCGAGAAATTCAATGGTTTGGCACTTTCCTCATGGCGTTGCCCAGCAATCCACGATTCGTTTGGGCGGGTGGAAATTGATCAAAAACTGGATGCCCGACCGACCAGAGTATGAACTTTATAAATTGCATGGAGATTCCGCAAAACAATCGAAAGGAGGGCGTAAGGAATTGTTCCGCAGGATTAAGGGGATGGAGCAAAGAGTCGATATTGAGGAAGCGAATAACTTGGCCGAAAAAATGCCTCAAATGACAGAGGCGATGAGCAAAGAATTATTTCGCAGATTGGATGCGATGAAGGCGTCCTATCCTTATTTTAATCCACACTTTAGTCGTTCCCTTCCGCACAAGGAAAAAGTCTGTAAAGCTCTTGAACATGGTCGAGAAGGGCAAGAGGTTTGGGCGCGCTTTGAAGATCGTGGGTCAAAGGTCGTCAAGGGGCAGGTTGTCTATACTTTGAATGGAGGTGAGAAGTCGGAAGAATGGTACCTGAGTCCTGCTGAAGTACATGGCGATCGTCTTGTCGGAACCCTTCCGCAGGGAGCGACCCATTATGTCTTCAATTTCGTTGATGAACGCAATTTTTTGGTTTCATATCCTGATATGCTCGACATGAAGAGTGGTGGGAATGGAAGAGGGAAGACCAAGTATTCAGTCTCAGCATTCAAATCGAATTAAGAAAAAGGCGTGGTTTCCTGCCTTTTTTATGGCAATGAACTAGTTATCCGTACCCAAAAAAAACACCGTATTTCTACGATGTTTTTTGGGCTTTGAAAACAAACTTTACTGAAACAAAATATTTATTGTCATAAATTATGACTTAAGGAAATAAGAAATTTTTAAAATTCCTTTAACCAATTAACTGTTAACTCCATTGTAACATTTTTGCAATAGGTAACTTAGCTTTGTCTATTGTTGAGGGTTGTAATGTAATTTCTGGTGTTTCATTCCTCAAGCAATCCAGGAGCTTTGGAAGTGTATTCATTTTCATGAACCTACAATCATTACAAGCACAGTGACCAGTCGGGCCTGCCACAAATGCTTTGTCGGGTAATTCACGAGTCAGCCTGTGCATCATACCTGTTTCGGTTAAAATAATAAAAGTCTCAGCCGAATTATTTTTACAGAATGTAACCATCTTTTCAGTGCTACAAACTTCGTCAGCAAGGTCCCTAACAGATTCGATGCATTCTGGATGAGCTACAACCGGAGCATTTGGGAATTCAAGTCGACACCTTTCTATTGATTCTTTGGTGAAAAGGACATGTGCATAACAACTACCAGGCCAGAGTTTCATTGGCCTGCCAGTTTGTGCGGTTACCCATTGACCAAGGTTTTGGTCGGGAACGAAAAGAATTTCTTTGTCTGCAGGAATTTGGTTTACAATTTGAACAGCATTCCCACTTGTGCAAATAACATCACTAAGTGCTTTTACATCAGCTGAGCAGTTCACATAAGCAACGACATAGGTGTCCGGGTTTTTATTTTTATAATCTTCGAGCTGCTTGGCTGGGCAGGAATCTGAAAGCGAGCATCCAGCATCAAGGTCCGGTAAAAGAACTTTTTTCTGTGGATTAAGAATTTTTGCGGTTTCAGCCATAAAATGAACCCCGCAAAAGACGATAATATCAGCATTTGTTTCAGCTGCCTGCCTAGCTAATCCAAGTGAATCTCCTATGTAATCAGCAACTTGTTGAATTTGATCGATTTGATAATTGTGGCAAAGGATTACCGCATTTTTTTCTTTTTTAAGATTTAAAATCTCATTTTGATCCTCATTCAGTTTCAGCTGATCGGGATTATGACGAAAGACTTGTAGATCAAATTGTTTAACTTTAGGATCCGTCATACTCAGGCACTTTTTTTACATTTCCCATTTGTACGAAAATCTGGACATTCTGCATGGACCTGTAGTCTTTGATCCTTCACATCCAACCCTAGTTTTTCGGAGACAGTTTTGCCATACCACTCCATGAATGGAGCGTCTATATCAAAAATCTTTTTGCAGTCTGAACAGACTACCTGTGCCTTGAATGTTTCAGAACGACCGTTTAATACATAAAATTTGTTATCATGCCCGATATCAATTTTTCGAATAATCCCACTTTCAACAAGCAAGGGCAGGTTACGGTAAACAGTTGCCCTGGAGACAGTATCGTCCAAGTTTTTGGCGTCTTGCAATAGTTGGTCGGCAGTGAAATGGCCAGATTGACGAAATAAGGCTTCAAGCACTCCTTTTCTTTGACCAGTTACCCGTAATCCCTTGCTTGCAAGAAAGTCGGAAAAACTCTCCCATGTTTCCTTGTCGGTGACTTTCATTATGAGACATTTTTAAACTTCTTTAAAAATGAGGTCAAATTTATTGAGACTAAATTGAGAAAGGAATGTATGTTTTGGCATTTTTTTTCTTCAACCTTGTTCTTTGTTGAGTTTATGGTAATCAACATTCATGGCGATTAAAGTGAACGAACATATAATACCTGACTGGGCAATTGAAAGGCAGGCACAATCTCTTTTGGAGCAGGTTGCTAAATCAATGTCTGGTAAACCAAGAGAAGTGATCCAGTTGGCAGCGATGGATATGGCAAAGGATCGAATGGTGGATCAAGCATTGATGGCTCAGGAAAGCAAAAGCCGTAATTACAAGGTTGATTCAGAAACTTTAAATCTAGAAATGAAAAAATGGATAAGTCAAAATGGTGGTAAAAAGGCTTTTTCCAAAGGAAAGCACCCGGTAATCAAGACACAGGAAGACTTGCGAAAAGAGATAACCAGTCAGATCCAGTTCAATCTTTTACTTGAGGAGGAATCTCGTGCGGAAATCGTTACAGATGAAGAGGCGAAGAAATATTATGATACAAGACAGGATTTGTTTCAGACGGAAATTTTGTTGACTGCTTCCCATATTTTAAAAATGGCACAAACGGAAGATGAATTTGCAATAGCCGAGAAAAAAATAATTGAGATTAAAAAACAATTTCACGAAGGAGAGAATTTTATTGAGTTAGTTAAGCAAGAATCTGACGATGCCCAAAACAATGGACATCTGGGAACTTTCGGTAAGGGGAGAATGGTTCCTCCCTTCGAAAAAGCTGCGTTTGCACTTGAACCGGGCGAAATAAGTGAGCCGGTTAAAACCCAGTTCGGATGGCACCTTATTCTCTTACATGAGAAAAAAGAACCAGAAGTAACTCAATTTGTTGATGTTAAGGAAAAAATCATTGAGTATTTGGGAGAAAAACGAAAAGACGCTGCATTCGAACAATTTCTAGATCGATTAAAAAGTAAAGCTGAAGTAACAGAAGTAGCAGGTTTTTAACTACCTTGTTTTCTTAGCCCATTCAGGATTTTTAAGCTGGATGCGGATTGATTTAAGGCATAGAGATGAAAGCCTGGTGCACCTTTATTTAAAAGCTCCTCGACTTGTTCTTTAGCCCATTTTGCTCCGATTTTTGGTTGTGCAGATTCTTCCGCATTAATTAGTTCATTGGCTAATTTTTCCGGCAGGGATGCATCGCACATTTTGCAGAACCGTTGAATTTGTCCAAGAGATAGTGCGGGAAGGAGACCAGGAAGTACAGGAACTGTAATTCCTGTATCCTTGCATTCCTGTAAAAATGAAAAATAGGCTTTGTTTTCAAAAAAAAGTTGGGTCGTAATAAAATCTGCACCGGCATCAACTTTTTCCTTAAGGTGGTGTAAGTCAGTTAATTTGTCAGGTGCTTCCGGGTGCTTCTCTGGGTATCCGCCAACTCCTATTCCGAAATGAGGGAAATATTCCCGAATCAGTGCGACAAGTTCATTTGCATAGGATAACCCTCCCTTTACTGCTTGAAAAGTCGTTTCTCCCTGTGGAGGGTCCCCGCGAAGAGCCATAATATTACAAAATCCTTCCTTGGAAAAATCCTCAAGAATTTCAAGAAGTTCCTTTTTAGTATGCCCAACGCAAGTAAGATGTGGCATGACCTCAAAGCCGAATTCCTGCTTTAAAATTTTTGCATAATGCATTGTGGTTTTTCTCGTTCCTCCACCAGCACCGTAAGTAATGGATACAAAATCAGGGTTAAAAGGCTTTAGGATTTCTGCAGTACTAAGCATTCTTTTTCCCCCAGCATCATTTTTGGGAGGGAAAAATTCGAGAGAAAAAAGTGATTTCCCCTGCTTGAGGAATTCAGAAATAGAAGTGCCTTTGGTCATTTACATATCAACATATCATGATATGTTGATATGTTGCAAGCGGGTTATCGGGTTTATTCAGAGCCGAACTCGTGAGGTGAGGAGCAGGTTCCGAATTGATTCAAGGAATCGATTAACCCGGGGTTGTGGTTCAATTGATTCGGCACGCTCAAGAAGTCGGACTGCTTTTTCATAATTTCTTGTGTCCACCAACATCCGGCCGTGTTGAACAAGAGATTCAACTTCCCATTTTGCTATTTTGCTTGAGCGTTCGAAATAAAGGCTGGCAGTGGCAAAATCTTTTTTGTTCCAGGCAATCTGAGCAAGTATGATCAACGCCTTTCCTTCAAGGGGGTGTTTTTCCACAAGAGATCGAAGGATTGTAGTTGATTCATCAGTTCTTCCAGTTGCCAAAAGTACTTCTGACTTGAGAAGAAGAACTTGTTTTTCATCATCTTTTAAATACTGCGGGCCGAAATTCTTTTCTATTTTTTCTAGGTATGCAAAACAGTCTTGAAATGATCCTCGACTTATTAGAATGCTCGCAACTCTAATGTATCTCGAAATGGAAAGTTTCTCATCTCCTTCTATTGCCCTTTCGTAATTTTGAAGAGAAAGCTCATACAAGCCTAGGTTATGGTATAAGTCTCCGAGACGAATAACATCTTCTTTACTTAGGTTTCCCAGTCTTTTCAATGTTTCCAGGGCGACTGTTGCTTCCATTTCAAGGCCGAGTCCCTGTAGTGCTGCTACTCGTGCCCGATGTCCAAAAGAGTTTTCAGGCTCCTTAATGAGGAGTTCATTAAGAAGAGCCAAAGCTTCAGCAAAACGGTTAGTTTCAATCAAGCAGTTTACCAAACCGTTTCTTGCGTCCTTACTTTCGGGCAAGAGTAAAACGCCCATGCTATATGCATTTTCTGCAGAAATAAATTGTTGACCCATGTAGTAACAGTAACCCAATGCGACATAGGTTACTCCATCTCCTTCACCTAAGCTGATTGATTTTGAAAAACTGGATGCAGCATCTTTGTATTTTCCCAGGCTAAGTTTTACAAACCCCAAATTTTTATGTGCTCTCAAAAACGAAGGAAATTTATCGATCGCCGTGGTGTAGCTCTTTTCCGCCTGGGTCATGCGACCACTCTGGTAGCACATTGATCCGAGTGCGAAATCGAGTGCAGCGCTAGACTTCGATGAGATTTTTTCAAATAAATAGTCAATCGCTTCTTTGAGTTGATTTTCTGCCTTGGCTCTGACTTCGCGGAGAACAAATTGTTCACTCTTGCTTATTCTTGGTTCAACTTCGCTGCGAAAGCCATAATCTCCCATGAAACTTTTAACGAAATGGGGATTATTCCAAAAGTCTTTGGTTAATTCATATGAGGGAACACTGCCAAGGAGTGGTAGCGTATATAATAATAAAAGAAGAAAAGCAGATTGTTTCATTGATCAAGTAAGCTGTAGCGAACGGGAAGATAAAATTGCACCTTAACTGCTTCCCCGTTTCTTTTGGGCGGCTCATAGGTAGAGCCTTCAGCAGCCTTTCGGGATGGTTCAACAAAGTCAGGGTGGGAAAATGATGCGACTTCCAAAACTTTAACCCTACCTCTTTCGTCAATTTGGACAAGAAGCTTAACTTCCCCTTCGAGTCCTCTTCTTTTAAGATGAGGTGGGTATCGCAGGTTGCCTCTTTGGATAACATTAGGGTTTCGGTCTAGTTCGTGAAGATTAAAGAACAAGTCTCCTTGGATTCCACTGGTGACAGGGTTGTACTGGAGAAGAGAAAATTCTGCCTGATAGTCACCTGGGCCGACTTCGAGATTGGCTGATAGTGCCTCAATTTGAACAATGTTTGGCTTGGATTCTAGTGGTCGCGGAGATGCAGTTTTTGTAATAAGCTTTTCCACTTTTTTCTCCAATTTGAGTTTTTTTGGTGGTGGCGTTTCAAAAGGGATAGCATCGATTTCGCGAACAATCCATTCTTCAGTCCGAACAAACTCAGACAGAGGAAGCAGGAAAAAAAGAGCGACGGATACCAATGCAGAAAAGAGCAAGCTTCGGGTTACACCTTTACCGCGAGTTTCAGATTCTACACCGGGTATCCAATCAGTTGAAGTACTTTCTTTCATTTAGAAATAACAGCCATTTTAACCGCCTTTGCTCCAGCCTGTAACGCTTGATCCATAACTTGTGTAGCTAAACCGGCTTTTGCTCCCGCAGAAACCTGAATTACAATAGAAGGAGGAACCAAACCTGAAAAGTTTCTGACTTTGGAAGCCACTCCTTTTAATCCGACTGAGTATCCATCCACAAGAACTTCACCAGATCCAGGCAAAGTAAAAAATAAAGGTTTATTTTCATTTTTTATTATTGAGCTTGAATCTTTGTAATTCGAGGATATTCCGATTTCGTCAATGAATGATGTAGCGACGATAAAAAAAATCAATAGTATGAAAACCATATCTATTAGAGGAGAAACATTGATTTCAGTTCTCTCAGCCTGAAAATTTGTACGATTTCTTCTCATCTCTCTTTCAAAGTTGCAAGAGAAACAATGGAAGCAACTTTCTTTGATTCTGATATAACTTTTGCCAATAGAGTGGCATCGGCCCATTTGTCGACTTGAATAACGACGGGTTTGTTATTTTCTTTATTCGCTAATGCAATCAGCGGAGATATTTCGGCAAGTTGAACGGGCTTCCCTGCATGGAAAATCTGATTTTTTTCTGAAAGTGCAAATAGAATGGAATTCTTTTTTAAACTTTCTGCCTTTTGTACTTGTGGTCTAGAAACATCAATTCCAGGTAAAGTCACAAAAGTTGCAGATACTATAAAAAATATAAGAAGAATGAAAACCACATCAATCAGGGGCGAGACATTAATATCCTTATCTTCTTCCTCCAATGTAAGTCTACGTCTTACTTTCATCTGGTTACTGAAATATTTTTAATTTGGCGAAGGGATATACTTTCTAGCCGGTTGATGCAATGTAACCAGTCTTTTCTTTTTCTTTTCAGTAAATGAGAGAATGCAAGAGCTGGGATTGCAACCAACAATCCAGCCTGAGTTGTTACAAGTGCCTCTGAGATTCCACTGGCGATCATATCCATTTTATATGTGTCTTGCATACTCAGACCATCAAAAGTCCTTAGCATGCCTCCAACTGTTCCCAAAAGGCCGATTAATGGACTGGCAGTAGCTAAAACAAGAAGGAATCGGAGTCTGCGATTCAAATAGGATCCGTCACTTTGCCTAACTTGTTGAAATCTCTTGCGTGTTTCTTTTTTGTTATGGTGGTTACCAATGCAATACTTCATGACTTGGTTAACGCGTCCTCCACCTTGAAAAGCACCCCATCTTTCCCTTGGGAAAGATTTAAGGTCGCGAGGCACAATGGTTCGCAAGCGAAACCATAAATCGAAGGCTATAAAATAGGTGTAGAGAGAAAGAACCGCTAGCACGGGCATGAGGATTCCCCCTTTTTGCCAAACTAAGGATGCTTGGTTCCACAAATCAAGAATCAGACTTAGCATCAGTTTCGGGTGATGATTGATTTAAGTTCTCTTGTTTTAATCTGACTAATCGTGCAGAAAACCCTTCCATTTTAGATATAATCCCTTGTAATCTCCTAGTAAGCAGTGCATGAGCAATTAGCGAGGGGATTGCGGTCACAAGACCAAATTTAGTGGTTACAAGAGCTTCAGAAATCCCCCTAGCCAACTCACTGTTCTCAGGGTTGGCGAAGTTAGTTATTTGTCGAAAGACATCAATCATACCTGTAACTGTTCCAAGTAAGCCAAGGAGTGGCGCAGTTGCTGCAGTTACGGCAATAAGGGGCAATGCTTTTTCGAGTTTTACCTGCATGTCTATAATTGCTTCATAGAGAATTTCCTCGAGGATCTCATGGTTTTTTCCCTGATACCCAAGTGCAGTTTTTCGAAGTAATTCAAATGGTCCGTTGTACTTGCCTTCCAATGATGCAGCTGTTGTGGGCAATTTTACTTGAGCAATCTGTATGGCTTTAAAAATTGCAATAAAAAGAGATAGCACGGCAAAAAATAAGATTGGATAAATCCAAATCCCTCCTTTTTGAAGCTCTTCCAATGTATTCAGTTCTCCTTTCTCCATTACCAATGCTTTACCCATCGTCGGATCTAAGGGAAGAAGTATCGTTTTCTTACCTTCTGAATACTCACCGAATGCCTTATTTATAGTATTAGAAGTTTCAGCCGAACCTAATGCTAACCGTGCAGGTGTAATGTTTAAAACAGAGTTAGAGCTAAGATTGAGCTGTTGGTTTTCCTTGTTGGAACTGCTTTTTTCAAGGAATCCGGATGAGCCTTCTTTACTAGAGAAAAACACTGTCGGTCCATTCGACCAAAAAATTCCTTCTTCGCGAATTCCCTCAGGTGGAACAATTGCGTTTCCCATAAAAAGAATACCTCCAACCGATTTTCTAATTGCCTCAATGGAAAGAGACAATGCATCGAAAGAAGATGAAAAAGAATTAGCTCTTGTGGTATCATTTTTCGTTTGAAGTAGGATGGCAGATAGTTTTTTTGCCCATAGACTTTTCTCCGCGGAAGGATTTGCATGGTACCATCCGGTTATGTAAGTCCTCAAAAGATTGAGACTGTAATCAAGTTCAGACTCAGTTTCCGTAACTTCTCTTTCGAGTTGTAGCAGACTTGCCTCGCGGTTATCTCTCAATCGGAGGTAATGTTGAAGTTCAGCACGAAGTTTCCTAGCTCTGTCCTCAAGACTGGTGACCGTTTTTGCGAGCGGGATTTTCTCTTCCTCAATACTATTTCTTACTTCGGCTAACTGCTTAATTGCGTTTTGTAGGTCTATTTTTGCCTTTTCCCGCACCATGCTAATTGAATCACCAAGCAGAGTGAAACTCGGAACCAATGATAAAAAAAATAATGCTATGTATGGTAACTTCATTATTCAATTTTGTTCGGTGATGGAATCGGTAATTCAAGAAAGCGGGGAAGAACTCGATTTCTTATCATTGCAACACCGTGAGTAATTTCCTTTGCAAGTTCATCCCGTCGGGTCCAAAGCCAACCTTTACTTGATGGCTTACCCCATCCCGCAACAGTTCCTGAATCGTTGACAAAATAGGCGACACCCAGTCCAAAGTAGATGACCCTAAATTCACGCGATTTTCCATCATCAAGGCTAAACTCCTGCCTCTCAATGTGTACAGCGCGATGGAATAAATGAATACTCTGTAAGAGAGATACTAACGCATCCAACCTAGTACGAAGTGGCAGTTTATTTTCCTGCTCGAAATCAAGTTTTTCAAGGAAAGTTGTACTGTCGTCACGAAGAGGTGTGGGGAGGAGAGGAATGATTTGTTTTATTTCTTTTTCCACCCTTTGCATTTCCTCATAGAAACGCATTGATCCGTTCTGCACATTATCTTTTCTCTTTGTAAGATCGGCTCTTTGTTTAGCTGCCCCAATATTTTCTTTTTCGAATTGCTCTAGTTTTATCTCCAGTTCCGAAATTTCTTTCTTTAATGCACTTTCAAGATCAATGAGAGTCGACTTTTCCGTTTTCCATTCGCTTTCTTCTTCAGATATGAGCAGGCTTGTTTCAACCCACTCTTGGATGAATTGATGTGTTTCCTTAACCTGAGAATATAAGAATACGGGGAGAAATAAACAGATAAGAAATGTGTGGAATATTTTTGAGGTAAAACTCATTAGCCCTCACATTACATCTTCCTAAAAAAAGATAAAGCCATTTTTGAGACTCGGTCTCAATTAGTTCATTAAGGGATTACTTGCTTAGTAGGCGTCGAAGGGTTTCATCAACAACTTTTGGGTTAGCTTGTCCACGAGTTGCTTTCATAACCAAGCCTTTTAAGGCATTGATTGCCCCTTCCTTACCACCCCGAAATTTGTCTGCGGCGTCAGGGTCCTCCTGAATAGCTTTGGAGCAAAGGGATTCAATTTCATTTTGATCTGACTTTACTTCCAATCCCTTTTCTTTAACTAAATCCTCAGGACTTCTCCCAGATGAAAACATTTCCGGGAAGATTTCCTTCGCTACATTATTTGAAACGACTCCTTTTTCAATTAGTTCAATTAACTGAGCAAGATGTGTTGCAGTAATAGGGGAGTCTTTAACCGAAATAGATTTTCCTTTTTCCCGACTGGCAGAAAGTTCTCTAAGTAGGCCATTAACTACCCAATTACCGACTTTTTTGGGATCATTTGAAAGTTTTGTGGTTTCTTCAAAAAATTCACAGAGTGAAAAGTCAGGGCATAACGCCGAAGTAATGGAATAGGGGAGACCCATTTCCTCCATATACCTGCGCTGCTTATCGAATGGTTTTTCAGGCAATTCTTTTTTAACTTTGTCAATCCATGACTTATCAATTTTAACGGGCATTAAATCCGGGTCAGGAAAATAGCGATAATCATGTGCCATTTCCTTAGATCGCATTGAAGTGGTGTAGCGTTGTTCTGGGTTCCACCTCCGAGTTTCCTGAAAGATTTCTTCTCCTGCTTCTATTGCTTTGATTTGGCGTTTAATCTCATACTCCACCCCATTTTTTACACCTGAAATCGTATTTAGATTTTTAAGCTCAACTTTAGTACCAAGTTTTTCTGTATCAATTGGTCGGACACTGATATTAGCATCGCACCTAAGCTGTCCTTTTTCCATATCACATGCAGAAATCCCTGCATAAATGAGTGAATTTCTCAGGGAGGTTAAGTATGCAAATGTTTCTTCCGGAGAAAAGAGATCGGGTTCACTGACAATTTCCAATAAGGGGGAACCAGCACGGTTATAATCTACCAAGCTATCATTTTCAAAGTGAGTGAGCTTACCCACATCCTCTTCAAGGTGAATTCTGGTTAGTTGCACAATGCGATGTTTTCCCATAACTGCAGGAGATTCACCTGGCATTTCGATTTCCACCTCACCTCCTTCGCAGATTGGCTGATCGAACTGTGAAATCTGATAATTCTTGGGCATGTCGGGATAGAAATAATT
The DNA here is from genome assembly GCA_018675995.1 of Opitutia bacterium. Taxonomy (GTDB): domain Bacteria; phylum Verrucomicrobiota; class Verrucomicrobiia; order Opitutales; family Seribacteraceae; genus Seribacter. The sequence goes on from JABGWZ010000215.1 coordinate 11,810, forward strand.
TTTGCGATCCCATTTACATGTATCTGCAATTTTACAGCCCAATAAAAGTCCAACCTTAATCGATTTTTCAATGGCTTCGTAATTCATGACCGGAAGTGCTCCAGGCAACCCCAATACCACGGCATCAGTTAATGAATTTGGGTCTTTCCCATAGCCACAGGGTACACGGGTGAACATTTTGGAATTAGTTTCCAATTGAACATGAACCTCTAGTCCGATTACAGCTTCGTATTTCATCTGATATATTATTCCTTGGCCAAGGTCGGGGAGACACAACCAAATTTATGCTCATTATCATAAGCATGGGCGATCTTAAGCAGTGAGCTTTCATTAAAAGCCGGTCCAATTAACTGCAGTCCAATCGGTAGGTTAGCTTCAGTAAATCCACAGGGTACGGAAATTGCGGGAAGCCCAGCCAAATTAGTCGATATTGTATAAATATCGCTAAGGTACATAGAAATGGGATCATCACTCTTAGAGCCAAATTCAAATGCGGGAGTAGGGGAAGTCGGGGTGATGATTGCATCCACTTCTTTAAATACCCGATTGAAATCTTCTCTGATTAAAGTGCGAGTTTTTTGAGCCTTGAGGTAATAAGCGTCATAGTATCCACTGCTTAATCCATAAGCCCCGAGAATACACCTTCTTTTGACCTCTTCTCCAAAACCTTCACCCCGGCTCTTAGCATAAACATCTACAGCATTTTTAGCACGATTACTCCGAGATGTGTAGCGAATGCCATCATAGCGGGCCAAGTTGGAAGAAGCCTCAGCTGTGGCAATTACATAATAAACGGGTACCGCCAAATCGGTAGTGGGAAGAGAAACTTCAACAATACGATGTCCCTGACTACGATAAAACTCTACGGCTTTCTCAATCGAATTCCTAACCTCGTTGTCCATGCCTTCCCCAAAAAATTCTTTGGGTAGACCCAATGTGCATGGTGCGAGAGGGTCGTGTATTTTTTGTGTGTAGGAAGGTACTTCAGTTGGGAAACTAGTGGAGTCAAGTGGGTCGTGACCGGATATTATTTCCAAGAGCAGTGCAGCATCCTCAACGGTTTTGGAGAATGGACCAATTTGATCGAGCGAAGATGCAAATGCGGCCAAGCCATAACGGGAAACCATTCCATAGGTGGGCTTCATCCCAACTACTCCGCAAAGAGACGCGGGTTGGCGGATAGATCCTCCTGTATCTGAGCCCAGGGTTAATGGAACCTCCCTTGCAGCCACTGCTGCAGAACTACCCCCGCTACTGCCACCCGGTACGCAATTTAAATTCCATGGGTTTCGCGTTGGACCGAAAGCAGAGTTTTCCGTCGAGGAGCCCATTGCGAATTCATCGAGGTTCAATCTACCGCCAATGACTGCTCCAGCCTCTTTAAGTTTACGGGTAACTGTTGCGTCGTAAGGAGAAATATAGTTTTCCAGGATTTTACTAGCCGCCGTGAGTGGTTGACCCTTAACTGAGATAACATCTTTTAGAGCAACGGGGATTCCGTCCAATGGACTGAGCGATTTACCCTGTGCCCTGCGTTTATCAGAATCCTTGGCCTGTGTGAGGAAATCCTGTTCATCCAAGTGAAGGAATGCATGTACCTGATCGTCAATCCGGTTGATTTGTTTCAGAAATGCTTTGGTAATTTCTTCCGAGGTAATCTCCTTATTCCTAAGTAAGTCCGAAAGTTCAACCGCGGTCTTTTCTAATAATACTGCCGAGCTCATTGATTATTCTTCGACTACTTTAGGGACGACAATTTGATCATTTCTAGATTGAGGTGCATTTTGCAATGCCTGGTCAACGCGGAATGGTTCTTTCACCTGATCCTGATCCCATACATTGAAACAAGGGAACGCATGGGCAGTTGGGTCAACCCCCTCCACATTAACTTCCTGTAGTTTTTCAAAGTATTTTAGTACATCTCCCAATTGGCTACGAAATTTCTTCTTTTCGCTTTCACTCAGTTCGATTCTTGCCAGGTTTGAGACATAATCAATGTTCATCGGGCTTGATTCAGGTTCACTCATTTTAAGTTCTCAAAGAATATGGGGTGTTCTGGTTAATTGCTTCAACAATTTTTTCAAATGCCTGGTTGACTTCATCTTCTCCAAGCGTGCGTTCTGTAGAACGAAAACGCATTCCGCAGGCAATACTTTTTTTACCTTCATCCATGTTTTTGCCTGAAAAGAGGTCAAAGACCACGACAGGATCTACCTGAAATTTTCCATTGGCCACTTGATTGGCGATAGACTCAACACATAATCGAACATCTTCCGCAGGCACTTTATTTTGAACTACAAGAGCAAGATCCTTCATCGCAGGGGGAAAAGAGGAAAATGAAACAAAACCTAGAGGCTTTCTTTTTTTTATTAATAAAATTGGATCAATCAGAATTTCAGCTGCTAAGACAGACCCTTGAATATCTCTATCCTTGGTTAATTTTAATGAAATGACCCCTGCAGAAATTTCAATCTTGTTTTTATGAACATCACCTTTTCGCGAAGCATGCTTTGTTTGCCAGGGTAATGAATCTAATTTTGAATCCCAAGGATCTTTGGGCATATTTAATGCGGTTGCGTGAAAGAATCGATTAATTATCCGTTTAAGATCAAAGAAATCTAAGTTGTCGGTTTGTTTCCATTCTCTTTCGAGCGATTTCGGAAACATTGCCAAAGCAACGCTGATTAGTTCAATATTCCCTCTCGGACCTGGCTGGAAAACTCGGCCAGTTTCAAAAACATGACTTAGTGAATTTAAGTTTTTTTGGTTATTGGATAGAGCATCAATCAAACCGGGCAATAATGAGGGACGAATGTGAGTATGGTCAGCAGTCAGTGGATTATTCAACCCAATCCGATCGGCTTCTATTTTGGGAAACCAATTATTAATTTCGGATGATGCACGCAGGCTGTAATTACAGACTTCCTGGAATCCTTGTCCGCATAAGTTTTCGATTGCACGGTCACAGAAATCGTAGCTCGGATCATTTTCCCTATGAAGAGCAGGAATGGATAAACCAGAGTCGCTTAAATCTGCCGTTCCATAAATTCGTATAAATTCTTCAACCAAGTCAATCGGGCGTTCCACTTCAGACCGGAAGGATGGAACTGTGACCTGCCATGGGTCAGATCCTAAAACTTTTAACCCCAGTCTTTCCCAGGATTTAGTAAGGTTGATGGAATCTACTTCAAACCCACATCGTGCCTCAAGAAATGATTTTTTGATTTCAATAGTTCTGTCGCCTCTGGGTGCACTACCTAAGGAAATAACTTCCGGCATGCATTCTCCGCCTGCAATTTCTAAAATCAAATCAATTGCCCTACGCGCTCCGAAATCAACCCCGCTCGGATCTACATCTCGGGCAAATCTTTGTGAACTGTTAGTGTGGAGCCCAAGTCGTCGGGCGGTACTTCTAATATTTCCGGGTTTAAACCAAGCAGCCTCAAGAATAATGTCCACGGTTGATCCATCTACTTCTGCATCAATACTACCCATTACGCCTGCAATTACCAAAGCTTTTTGACTGTCTGCAATCACCATCATATTGGGATCAAGAACACGTTCAGTTCCATCGAGAGTGGTAATTTTTTCTCCCTCCTTGGCTTGTCGAATATGAATACTTTTACCTTCAATTTTTGAAGCATCAAATGCATGAAGGGGTTGACCAGTTTCCAATAGTACAAAGTTAGTAATATCTACAATATTATTAATGGAGCGCGTTCCCACTGACTCAAGGCGTTGAGATAACCAAAGCGGGCTAGGTCCAACTTTGACTCCTTTGACCGCCCATACTGAATAAAGAGAACAATTTTCACTCTGAATAACTACTTCATTCAACAAGTTACTTTTGGAGGGAATGTCAACCGAAGGAGCACTTACCTTTAGGTCCGGTAAAATTAATGATTTTTCGTAGTAACCAGCGATTTCACGAGCCACTCCAATATGGCTAAGGCAATCACCCCGATTGGCGGTTATTTCCAGCTCTAAGATAACTTCTTTAGAAAAAAGGGAGGATACTAAAGTACCTATTTCAGGTTGATCCGCAAGAATCATCAGTCCTTTATCATCATCCCCAAGTTCTAATTCGACTGCACTGCACATCATCCCTTCCGAGGGAACACCCCGCAGTTTGGACTTTTTAATTTTAAAACCGCCTGGTAAACGGGCGCATGGAAGAGCAACCGGCACGCGGTCTCCAACCTTAAAGTTGGTTGCGCCGCACACAATATTGACGGGTGGTTGGTCAGTTGAGACTTGAACTGAGCAAACACTTAAACGATCTGCCTCGGGATGCGCTTCTTTACTAAACACCTCGCCCACTACCACTTTATCCAAATTTGCGTAGGATTCTTCTCCACTTTCCTCAACCTCCAACCCAAGCATGGGAAGGGTGTCAACCAATTCACTGGGCAGTCCATCGAATTGAACATAATCTTTTAACCAATCTATGCTGACTTTCATGATGATTGGTTAAACTGTCTAAGGAAGCGCAAATCGTTGTTGTAAAAGTGGCGAATATCGTCAATCCCGTGCAAAATCATTGTAATCCTCTCAATACCCATCCCAAAAGCAAAACCTGTCCATTCCTTGGGGTCTAATTCCACAAGTTTTAGTACTTTGGGGTCAACCATTCCACATCCCATAATTTCAATCCACTGATCGCTTAATTTACCTATATTTGGAGCCCGTAAATCAACTTCGAAACTGGGTTCAGTAAATGGGAAAAAGCTGGGACGTAATCGAGTTTCAACTTGATTACCGAAAAGCTCTTTTAAGAAAAAATCGAGTACTCCCTTTAAATCTTTAAGGGTAACATTTTTATCGACATATAAGCCCTCGGTTTGATGGAAATTTGCGGAATGAGTTGCATCAACGGTATCTCTACGAAAACACCTTCCTGGAGCGATAATGCGAAGAGGAGGTTTTTCATTAATTAAACTTCTTATTTGAACAGAGGAAGTATGTGTTCTTAGCACATAAGCTTCATCATTTTTCTGTTTAACATTATTCCACTTTGAATCTCGTGGTAGGAAAAGTGTATCCTGTTCATCCCTCGCGGGGTGATCCTCAGGGGTGTTAAGCGCATCGAAACAAAACCACTCAGTCTCAGCTTCAGTAGCTTCAGCAACTGTGAAACCAATTTTTCGAAAAATTGAAACTATTTTTCTGCGAGTATTCGTAAGTGGATGGGTACCTCCAGTGAAATTGGATGAAGGGGGAAGGGAGGAATCAATTTCCGCTCCCAGTGATTCTAAATCTTCTTTTTCATCAATAAGTGATAGTGAAGATTTAAAAATATTTTCAACTTGCTTCTTTGTATGGTTTAACTTTTGTCCAAAAACCGGCCTTTCTTCTTTGGTTAATTTACCAATACCTTTACCCAGCTGGGTGAGCTTTCCATTAGGTCCGAGTATGAGTGCTTTTGCGTTGTCCCACTCAGGGCGGTTCGAGACAGAAACAAGTAAATGATTTGCCTCGTCAACGATGGCTTGGAGATCCTTCTCCACGCCGAAATGAATCGAGCGGACCCTTAGGCCGCAAGAGCGGCTTTTGCTTTAGCCACTAATTCTTTGAAAGATTCAGGCTCATGAATTGCAAGTTCTGACATAACCTTACGATTCAATTCAATATTTGCCTTTGCCAGTCCGTGAATAAATTCTCCGTAGCGAATCCCTTCTGCACGGCAAGCCGCATTAATACGGACAATCCAAAGCTGGCGAAATTCGGTTTTTCGTTTGCGACGGTGCGAATATGCATAAGCTTCTCCACGGTCAACAGCGTCTTTAGCATACCTAAAGAGACGAGATTTATTGCCGAAATATCCTCTAGCTTTCTTTAAAACTTTCTTCCTGCGTTTACGGGTTGCGGGTACATTTCTTGCTCTTGGCATAACTTAAATCTCCTTAGATGGTTGTAAAATTATAAAATTGCTTTGATGACTCGTCTTGCCATACCTTTAGCCAAAACTTGGTCTTGTTTGCCAGCACGAACTTGTTTTGTACTTAGCTTACGACGGAGATGCCGTTTGCTCGGTTTGCGAAATTTAACTTTGCCAGTGGCAGTAATTTTAAAGCGTTTGGCGATACCTTTGTGCGTTTTATTCATTTTGATCTAAAAAAGAGTTTATCATAACCTTTTGCTTAATTTCAATCAAGCTCAATAAGGGATTTAATCGTAAATTATTAATCCTTTGTAACTTTCAACAGAAAACCAAAAGGCAAATAGTAAGAAGGCAATCCAGACGATTATTTTAAAAATTTTTCTGTAGAGCCAGTATGACCTACGAGAATTTTGGGTGCTTCCTCCAAAATCATGAAAATAATGAATTAAATCCCGATCATTAGTTCTTATTTCCATCTTATGATTATACTTACCAAATGAAGACCTTTTGCGTAAATAAAACCATTCAAAAATTTTGTGTAACATTCTGTTATTATTTCATAAATCTTATCGCGTTATGGTTCAAGATGTTTTCTGCCTGATAAATCAGCAAAGTTGAGCCGGGATACTGTAGGTTTACCTTGCTCGAGTACCCATAGGTCAGATCCGATTTCCGGTTCAGTTTGTTCTAACCATTCAGGTCGATATGAAAGCTGGTGATAGTCTTTACCTTCGACTTTTTGAAAAAGGCTTCCAAGTTTTAGTGAACCAGCAAAAGAAAGTACTGGATCTGTTTTACCATCATAACCTGTTGGGAAATTCAGGTTATGCACCGGGATGCCATCAGGTTGTGGATGGTAAGCCCATTCTTTAGCATAATTTACGCTGCTCGTCGCACTATGTCGAAGCGAATCAGCAATTCTCCCTTTTACATTTCCTACACTTTGTCGAATTTCTTCAAAACTTTCCACGGGTAATGCCATGCTCGATGCGAAGGAACGGATTCCGAGCAGAGAACCTTCAAGTGCAGCACCAACTGTTCCGGAGGAAAGAATCATCGGAAGTGTAATATTATACCCAAGGTTTATTCCACTAATTACGATATCGGGTACACGGGTGAGTATATTGCCAATTGCAAAGTTAACGCAGTCAGCAGGTGTTCCGTTTAGTGAGTATACTTTTGCAGGAAACCCTTTTTGTTCCTGAGTTCTCAATTTAGCATGCCTAGAAATAGCATGACCAATCCAACTCCTCTCCCCGTCAGGTGCACAAACAATAGTTTCAAATATTTCGGATGCTTCCTCAATTAAAACTCTGAGAAAGTGAGAATTAATTCCATCGTCGTTAGTAATTAGAGCCAGTGGTTTATCTGCTGTCATTATAAAAAAGGGGAGGGTGCATATTAGCACCACTCCCCTGATAGAAATATTATTTTAAAGGCAAACTTTTATTCAGTTGTAGATTCTTCTTTCTCCTCTTTACTTTCGAGATTACTTGAAGATTCTTCCTCCGGTTTAGCTTCGTCCATAGCTGCCTTACGGCTTAGCTTTACACGTCCTTTATCGTCAATACCAATGCATTTTACGATAATTTCATCTCCCAACTTACATATATCTTCAGTTTTATTTACCCGAAAATCAGCAAGTTCTGAAATGTGGCATAAGCCTTCTTTACCTGGTAAGCATTCAACAAATGCACCAAAGTCTTTAACACCGCGGACAATACCACGATAAGTTTTACCGGCTTCAATTTCTCCAGTGACCAAATCAATTTCTTGAAGAGCCCGCTTCATAACTTCGGAGTCATTAGCATAGACACGAATTTTTCCGCTGTTGTCTTCATCTATATCAAGGTTTGCACCAGTTACTTCCGTAATCCTTCTAATATTTTTACCTCCTGGACCAATGAGGGCCCCGATTTTTTCAGGGTCAATTTGAACCACTTCAATTCGAGGAGCGTGATCGCGAAGTTCTTTACGGTGTGATGGTAAACATTCTTCCATCTTAGAAAGAATTTTGAGCCGTGCTTCTGTTACCTGTTTAACTGCTTCCTTGGCTATATCAAAAGGAAGTCCTTGTATTTTGAGATCAAGTTGGAATCCTGTCACACCATCTCGGGTGCCACATACCTTGAAATCCATGTCACCAAAGTGATCTTCAGCTCCAATAATATCGGTAAGAACGACATGCTTGGAAATTTTTCCCTCTGCATCCATTTCGGTGACAAGACCAGTTGAAATCCCTGCAACATGTTTTGAAATCGGCACTCCGGCGTCCATGAGGGCAAGAGATCCACCGCAAACGCTGGCCATTGAGGTGGAGCCGTTCGAAGCCATGATCTCAGAAACAATTCGAATGGCGTAAGGAAAGTCATCTTCCGGAGGCAGAACTGGAAGGACGGATCTTTCGGCCAATGCTCCATGACCCATCTCCCTTCGACTTGTAAAACCGAAGCGACCTGCTTCACCCACTGAGAACGGGGGGAAATTGTAGTGTAAAATAAATGACTTGGCGGTTGGTCCTCCGGTAAGTCCATCTAAATCCTGCACATCGCGACTTGTACCTAAGGTCGACATAACAAGAGACTGTGTTTCGCCGCGTGTAAAGATAGCAGAGCCATGGACTCGGGGTAATACACCAGTTTCACAGGAAATTTCGCGAAGGTCAGCAGCTTGGCGTCCATCAGCTCTTTTTCCTCTTATAAGAATATTTTCACGATAAACCTCTTCCTGAATTACCTCGAAAGCCATTTTGACATGATCTGGGTTGAAGTCATCCCCAAATTTTTCTTCGCATGCAGCGCTAGCTTCTTCTTTAATTATATCAACTGCAACTTGTCGTTCCTGTTTCGAATCAGCAAAAATTGCTTCTTCCATTCGGCTTCCGGTGATCTCGCGACAGAGGTTAAGAACCTGTTCAGGTGGGGTAACCAAATCAAAAACTTTCTTTTCTTTACCACATAATTCCGCCAATTTACGTTGAGCGGAAATGATATCCTGAATTTGCTCATGGGCATATTCTAAGGCTTCAACAAAGCGGTCTTCAGGCATCTGGTCAGCAGAGCCTTCAATCATCATCATTTCATTTTCATTCCCCACATAAATAAGATCGAGGGATGAATCGTACATTTGTTCATTGGTTGGGTTTACCACAAATTTACCGTCAATTTCGCCGAGGCGAATACAACCAATTGGACCGTTCCATGGAATGTCAGAAATCATCAATGCTGCAGATGCTCCATTTACCATTAATACATCTGCCTCGTTTACTTGATCGGTTGATAGTAAATAACCAATCACCTGAACTTCATTCAGGAATCCTTTTGGGAAGAGTGGGCGTAAAGGACGATCACAGAGTCGAGATGTCAAAATTTCTTTTTCACTTGGACGGCCCTCACGTTTGAAATATCCGCCAGGGAATTTTCCAGCTGCGGTAAATTTTTCTTTGTAATCTACAGTCAGTGGAAAAAAGTCCTGACCAGTTCGTAAGTTAGCTGCAGCGGTAGCAGAGACAAAAACATTAGTCTCTCCCATCGATATAGTTACTGCTCCTCCTGCTAAACCAGCAAGAGTGCCACTTGAAATTTGGATGCCGAGTTTTTCGGCAGTTACATTGTGCTTTTGATTCATATTATCGTACTTCTTATTATTTTCGTTAGTCTTCTTTTATTCCAATGGACCGGATTGCCCAAATGTTACTCCAATAGCAGATGATACGGTTATCTGCAGTTATGCTAAAGTAGGAGAATTTGAGGGAGGCTTTCCCTCAGGAAAAGATGAAATGAAAGGGGTTATTTACGCAAATCGAGCTTATCAATAATAGCTTGATAGCGTTTCAGGTCAGTTCTTTTGAGGTAATCCAAAATCTTTCTTCTGCGGGCCGCCATCATTAGTAAACCTCGACGAGAGTGGAAGTCCTTGCGATGAGTTTTGAGATGCTCGGTAAGATGTGCGATCCTTGCAGAAAGCAGTGCAATTTGTACTTCGCTTGATCCAGTATCTTTATCGTGGGAACGATTTTCTTCTATTATGTTTTGTTTTTTTACTTGTTCTGACATTTTAATATTATTTGTTCTCGATGCGTGGAAGTCACACTTGTGAATCCGAGTTTTAGGGTTAACCAAAACACCGTTCCGCCCGAAGTTTTATGTTGAAGAATTCGGAAATCAAGGAGGCAACCCAATGGATGGCCTCTAACGCTGTCGATTAAACTAAGAGTTTATCGATATTAGACAAGCTCGAAAGCTTACAGATTGAAACATTAGGATTTTAGAGATAAACTTAAATACATGAATATCTTATATTTTGCTTATGGTTCAAATATGAATTTTGCCCAGATGCATTACAGGTGCGAAGGTGCAATTTATATTGGCAGGGCAAGGCTAGACGATTGGAGTTATTACATAAATTGCAACGGTTATGCAGGTATTGAAATATCTTCAGGAAGTCAGGTATTTGGGTGCCTGTGGTTACTTGATCAAAATCATTTGAAGGCACTCGATAATTACGAGGCAGTCGAAGAAGGTTTTTACACAAGAATTGAAGTATTAGTTTTTGATGAACAAAGTTTTACCAAGAAAGAAGCGATCGTCTATTTATCCAATAACCGGGAGTACGGTTTACCTACCAAAACTTATCAGAAGGGAATATTGGAGGGTGCCAAGCAGGTCGGATTACCCAAAGAATATTCTGAACTTCTCGAGAGTTGGGGTGACGGTAAATTTAAGTAATTGCCGCTAGCAATCGGTGCGTTTTCCGATCTCAAATACAATCGAACAATTAGGCGTGAAGAGAGTTTTGGTGAAAGCCATACAAAAACGAATTATGTTTCAGAAATAAAGTGGTTTGCTTCCCAGTCTAAAATGATTTTTGCAACTTCATCGCGTCCGTTTTTTAATTGAAAGTAGGCAGTTTTTTTAACAGACGATTCGGTGATTAGTTGATCGACCATTTCAATCCAATCACCACGCTCGAATGAATCATGAGTAATTGTAAATCCGTTGAGGTGATCATCGACGAATTTTTTC
>JABGWZ010000218.1 GCA_018675995.1 Opitutia bacterium
AAAACTTCTCCCGTGGTTCCGTTTATTGACATATAATCACCTTCTTGAAAGGTCTTACCCCCGACCTTAACAGTCTTACTATGATAGTCCACCTCGAGATCAGCAGCTCCACAAACACATACCTTACCCATTTGGCGAGCAACCAATGCAGCGTGCGAGGAAACTCCCCCGCGGGCGGTCAGAATTCCTTCTGCCGCAATCATTCCACGCAAATCCTCAGGCGAAGTTTCTTGACGCACAAGCAAAACATTTCCTTTCTTTGCCGCTTCCACAGCTCGTTCCGCATTTAAGCAAATTTTACCTGAGGCAGCACCTGGTCCAGCGGGTAAACCTTTGCAAAGCCGTTTCGCGGCTTTCTCAGCAGCTGAATCAAAAACAGGTGCCAATACCTGGTCCAACTGATCGGCTGGTACTTTAGTAATTGCAGTCTTCCAATCGATTAACCTTTCCTTGACCATCTCAGTTGCAATTCGCACTGCAGCAAGTCCTGTCCGCTTACCATTTCGAGTTTGAAGCATATACAATTTTTCGTTCTCAATTGTAAACTCAAAGTCCTGCATATCCTTAAAATGCTTCTCTAACTTTTTCTGAACCAATACCAATTCTTTAAAAGGTTTTGGTAAAACACGCTTAAGCTTGGCAACTGGCTGTGGAGTCCGGACACCAGCAACAACATCTTCACCCTGTGCATCTGTGAGGAATTCTCCATACAGCACCTTTTCTCCGGTTGCTGGATCTCTGGTAAAACCAACTCCTGAACCGGATTTCTTTCCGGTGTTACCGAAAACCATTGCCTGCACATTCACAGCCGTTCCCCATTCGGCAGGAATGCCGTATTTTCTACGATAAACAATAGCACGGTCATTCATCCATGAACTAAATACAGCACCAACAGAACCTTCTAGTTGTTGCCATGGGCATGTAGGAAAGTCATTTCCGGATCTTTTCTTGACCAAAGCCTTAAAGCGAGCAACCAATTCTTTCATTTGGTCAGATGATATTCTAGAATCATCAACCTCACCTTTTTCTTTGGGAAAAATCTCTTTCTTAAAATCTTCGATTATCTCTTCAAAGGGGTCATGGTCTTCACTTGGGAGCTTTTGCACTCCCATAACCACATCCCCATACATTTGAATAAACCGACGATAACAATCCCATGCAAATCGGGAATTACCTGAGGCCTTGGCAAGGGCTTCAACTGTGTCGTCATTAAGCCCAAGATTTAAGATTGTATCCATCATCCCTGGCATTGAATCCCGTGCACCTGATCTAACGGATAATAGTAAAGGTTTCTTGAGGTCTCCCAATTTTTGCTCAAGTTGTTTTTCCATTAGAGCAACCGAAGCACGAATTTGGTCGTCTAATACCTTTGGATAAGACTTTTTATTTTCGTAGAAATAAGTGCAAACCTCTGTTGAAATTGTAAATCCAGGAGGAACAGGAAGCCCAATTTTGGCCATTTCAGCAAGATTAGCCCCTTTACCGCCCAAGAGTTCGCGTTGTTTTGCGTCTCCGTCAGTTTTTTTACCGAAATCATAAACATATTTATGGGATTTCACTTTGCTTGCCTTCGACTTTGAAGAGGAAGCCGACCTAGCGGACGATTTTGTTTTAGCGGATTTAGTCTTCTTTTTTTGGGCCATTTGAATAAGGTTTTATTAAGGTCTTAATTAACATATCTGAACAAGAAATTTCTATTAATCCATAACTAGGCAGATAAAATTCGAATGAGTTTTATCTTATTTTTTAGAACGTTTGTCAATGTATGTCTTTGTAGATGCTATTTTATCTTCGATTATTATTTTCTTTAATATTTACGAATAAATTAAAGATGTCATTGTGGATTATTATTTTTTTAAACTAGCATTTTGAGAATTCTTACATGAACGAAACCCCAAATCAGCCAAAAACTTTTGGTGAAAAGTTTAAAGATGATGGCCTTTTAGGGATCATCAAAAAGAAAAATACTAAAGGAAAAAATAACCCAAATGAGATGCACTTCCTTCAGCACCTTGAGGAACTTAGATGGGTTATTTTTAAAGCTATCCTAGCTTTTCTTGCAGGGTGTATAGGTGTTGCTATTTTCATGCAAGACTCAGTTAAACTTTTACAAATGCCGTTAGTCAGTGCAGTTGAGGATTTTGGTGTCATTGATATAGACCTTCAAACAATCGGTCTTGAACAATACATTAAGTTACTTGAAGAAGAAGAAGTTAATCTAGGCATGCTACGAAATGCGAGGGAGAATAATCTACTTCAATGGGGAATTACCGACCCACATCATCGCACTAGAATACTCACCCATTTTTCAGGTGGGCAGAGTAGGAATTTACTACAAGTCATTCGATCCTACTCCCCTATCTTCATTGCCATGAAAATATGCTTTCTCGGAGGTATAGGTATTTCCCTACCACTTATTTTATACTTTGTCGGTTCCTTCGTTGTTCCCGGATTAACCAAAGATGAGAAAAAAATATTTTTCCCAGGATGCGTCGCGGCAACTTTTTTGTTTATTGCAGGTGCCTCAATGACATATTTCTTTATCCTTCCTTACTCGCTAGCATTTACAATCGAATTTTCGTTTAATGTCCTAGGACTTGATGTATACAGACCCGAAGCTGGAAATTATTACAGTACCATTATTTGGATGACTTTCGCTGTGGGTATAGCTTTTCAATTCCCGCTTGTTCTCATTCTTCTTATCAAGATCGGCATTTTAAGCGTTCAAAAGCTAAGAGAAAATCGAAGGTTAGTTTTAGTTATCCTGATGATCTCTGCTGCCTTAATTACTCCTGGGGGGGATCCAGTTAGTTTATGCATACTTACAATACCACTTTACATTCTTTATGAGCTAGCAATTTTAACTGGCTCGATCATCGAAATAAGAAAGAGAAAAAAGGAATGGAATGAGTGGGACGAAAGTACCCAAGGCCCCAAACCACCCAAACCACCATCCAAAGAAAAAGGTCGCTGGATTTTATACATTTCCATATTTGTAATTATATCAGGCTTAAGTTTATTTGCTTATCAAAACAAAAATTTTATTAAACCATGGATTGAATCTATTCGGGAATTCGGGAAATTTACTTCCCATGATCACCCAAAATCAAACAATCCGGATTCTGCCCATTTTAAAATAGTGCCGGATGTGATCACAATCGAAAGTAATTCCGACGGCGAATTCATAATTGAATTACTCCCAATTGATCAAAATCAAACCAGCGATGATAATAAGACTCAAACTTTTCGGGCACGAATCATAAGATAATAGCTTATTTTGCTTGAAAAAGATTATCTAAGCGACAAACCATACAAGGTGGTTTATTTCAAAAAAAAACTTTTAAAACTAGGAAAAGCACTTAAGTCATTCAGAAAAGACGCAGGTTATACACAACCTGAGTTATCTTCAATCAGTGGAGTCTCCACTTCAATTGTAAACGATTTAGAAAATGGTATTAGGACGGCTGGATGTAAAACAATAAATAAAATTGCAAAAGGTCTTAAGCTGGAAGATGAGGATAGATTTCGCCTTCTTCTTACCGGACTTGAACTTTCCAAGAGAGACTTCGTCATCCCGGACTTTACTTCGTTTCCTCCTGAAATAATAAACTTCCTACCCTACATCCTTAACAAATCGGGTATTGGACCTGATAGAATAAAAGAGGTAAACCTAGGGGGGAGTTCCAAGGAGGCTCTCGTTATCATTACTGAGACTGGTCACGCAATCTCACTCGAGATCAAGCTTTCAAAAAAACACTAAGCCTAATGGAAACTGCTCCAAGTAAAGTCCGTATGGATCAATTTTTGTGGGCAGTACGACAGTTCAAGACACGTTCCCTGTCAACCGATGCCTGTAAAAGAAATTGGATTACAATCAATGACCAAACCGTTAAACCCTCACGACAAATAAAACCTGGCGATCGGATAAAAATTAGTCGTCCATCACACACCAAAACAATAAACATCATCAAAATTCTAAAATCTAGAGTAGCGGCTAAGTTTGTAAATGATTATATCGAAGACTTAACTCCGCAAGATGAAAAGCTAAAAGAAGAGGAATATAACAAAAATAGAAAGTACATAGCATCTTCATCATTTAAAGGGAGACCGACCAAAAAAAACCGTCGTGATTTAGAAGAGCTTTTTCAAAAAATTAAACGGAGCCCATAACCAATTCCCTATCCAATGATAATCTCACTGTAGTAGATTTAAAAATATTAAAGTTATCACATATTAACCCAACAACGAGTTTGATTACTACTGTTCAAATTAAGATTAAATTTACATTTCCATAAGCAGAATTAGGCGACTTTTTAATTAACTTTTTACCGATTGGATATAATTCCTGAGACTATCTCGAATAAAATTATGGAAAGACCATAAAACCTAATGTTGTAAAAACTCTTGCAAGACAGTTTATGCATCGGCATTAAAAAGAATGATGAATAAGATTATGTTGCCTATTTTCGCTACTTCACTAGCTATCCTCTTTTCTTCTTGTACGCAAAGGACCTCATTACCAAACGCTTCTTTCAGAAAAGATAAAACCGTTATGCTGCATTGGTTAAACTTAGATGACAAAGGCTTAGTAAGAGTAACTGGTAAAGATGGTAACTTCTCGAGGGCAAGCAAACCATTCAGTGGTGAAGCTATCGAGACTTTTGAACAAAGCCCCACAAAATCAGTTTCTGGTTGGTTGGATGGCAAAAAACATGGCACTACAACTGAGTACTTTTACAATGGTCGCATTAGGCGAGTTGTTAACTTCAAAAACGGAATAAAAAATGGCAAAGCTGAGGAGTACAGAATAACCGGAGAACTCCTACACCGAGAAAATTACCTTAATGGCAAACTCAATGGTCAAAAAAGTGATTGGCATCCCAATGGAACCAAAATTTTTGAAGTGGACATGCGCGACGGCAAACCTCACGGAGAAGCGTTTGAGTGGTATCCCGATGGGCTTGAAAAATCGTCCACTGTATACAGACATGGGCGACGAGAAGGTCCAGCCTCAGAATGGTATCCAAACGGACAAAGAAAAATCGGGCTTTTTTACCAAAAGGATAAACAACATGGTCTCCGAACAGTTTGGTACGAAGATGGGCAAAAAAGGTTAACTGCTCTTTTTGATGATGATATGATGGAAGGGAAATCTCAAGGTTGGTTTCCAAATGGACAAATCCAGTTTGATTACCATTTTGAAGATAATTTAGAACACGGAATATGTACTGAATGGGATTCCAACGGGAAAAAGATTTCTGAGATTCGCTTTATTAGAGGAAAACCATCACAAGACATTTTAACAGGGCAAAAAATTTCCAGCCCTGAGCTCAAGGAACAAGAACAATCAAAAGTAAGTACTCCAGTTGCAGAAGACGAAAAAAATGGTTTGCAGCAAAACCTTGATAAGAAAAAAGATTTACCAAAAAAAGAACACTCTAAAAGTCTGGAGATTTCACCTCCTAATTCATCAGTCCTTACTTCAAATCCAGAACCGGCTACTGAAAAGACAAAATCAAATTCCAACAATAATGTTCCCACAGATTTACCATCGGCGGAAATACCCACCGACAAAAACTTGCCCCCACCTCCACCTGTAATAAATGATTCGGTTCCCACATTTGACCCCTTTGCTCAGGATCCTGCTAAATCTAGTCCTTCCTTCGAAAGTAATTTACCAGCACCACCTGCAGCTCCCCCTTCATTTGATCCTTTTGAAGACAAACCTCTTCTTCCAACTTCAGTACAAAACCCGATACCGGAGACCCAAACTAGAAATGGCGATTTACCACCACCTCCGCCACCTCCTTCAACATTCGATCCATTTGAATCCCCACCTTCTTCATTACCAGAAGTTGAAGTTGAACAGTTCGTTCCCCCACCCCCACCCCCACCTAGTACAAACCCTTTTGAATCAACACTCCCTAATATACCTCCACCTTCAGAAAATTCTAACCAATTAAATCCGTTCGACTCTACTGAGGATGGTAAGGAAGATAATACATCAAACTCCAACTTGGTTCCGCTACAGGATGTCTTTAGTGAACCCGCTGCAAACCCTGGTGTTTTAGATGGAGATATAAATGTCATTCCACCACCACCGCCTCCTCCACCGACTTTCAATCCGTTTGATCTGCCACCTCCTCCTCAATAATTTCAGAATTAAAAAAAATGTGGAAGTCGGAAAAGTGGCAGCCCGGCAGGGATTCGAACCCCGACTGAGAGTACCAAAAACTCCTGTGCTACCATTACACCACCAGGCTACACCTTTAAAATGATTACTCCTCGCTTAAAGTCAAGATTCTTGCTTATTAATAACTTTAGATATGCCTAATAAATTCAAACGAATCATTCTTAAAATTAGCGGGGAAATTCTTGGAAGTCGAAGCGAAGGTGAGCCCATATATGCGAAAGCACTTGAGAATATATGCTCTGAGATTAAAGCCGTTTCTGACATGGGCGTTGAAGTTGGACTTGTGGTTGGCGGTGGAAACATTTTTCGCGGTCTCCAGGGCACGGACAAAGGTATTGATAGAACAACCGGCGACTCAATGGGGATGCTTGCAACTGTGATAAACGGATTAGCCCTTATGGATAGGCTAGAAAAGATGGGTTCGGTTGTTCGGGTGCAAAGTGCCATTCCGATGGACAAACTTGCCGAACCCTATATTCAACGACGCGCCATCAGGCACCTCGAGCGTGGTCGGATTGTAATTTTTGTTTCCGGAACAGGTAATCCATACTTTTCAACAGACACAACGGCGGCATTACGAGCAAGCGAAATTTCGGCAGAAATCATTCTTAAAGCCACAAAGGTCGACGGTATTTATGATAAGGACCCTCATAAATATGATGATGCGGTTAAGTTTGATCAATTAAGCTACATGGACTGCTTGGAGAAAAGGCTTTCCGTAATGGATTCAACAGCTTTTTCACTCTGTATGGACAACAAAACGCCAATACTCGTGTTTAACCTGAAGCAGAAACATTCCATTCGCAAAGCAGTGGCTGGAGAAAGTATCGGGACTATTGTTACATAAATTGTCCTTAATAAATTAAACCTAATGAAAAAGTAATCTTACTATGGAACCAAAAGAGATTTTTGAAAAAATGAACCATGACATGAGTAAATGTATTGAGCATGCCAATCATGAGTTTTCTTCATTACATACGGGGAAAGCTAATTCATCCATGGTAGAAAATATTTCCGTCGATGTTTACGGATCCGCCATGAAACTTCGTGATGTTGCTGCAATTACTACTCCCGATGCCCGAACCATTCAAATTCAACCTTGGGACAAGTCGACCTGTGCACCGATTGAAAAAGCACTCTTGGAAGCAAAGCTAGGAATCACCCCTTTAATTACCGGAGAAATTATCCGACTGCCTATTCCTGAACTTAGCGGAGAAAGAAGAGAAGAGCTCTGTAAAATGGCTCAAGGGTTTGCTGAAAACAGTAGAATCGGAATTCGTGCTTCCAGAAAAGAAGCAATGGATGCACTTAAAATTGCTCAAAAAGATGGATTATCGGAAGATGACGTTAAAAGAGCAGAAAAAGATGTGCAAAAAAATACGGATGAGGCAGTGGCAAAGATCAACGATGCCTTATCCTCAAAAGAGTCAGATCTTAGGCAAGTTTAAATGTTCCATTTTGATGCGTGCTAATTTCTTAGCCCATTCTGGCTAAATAATTCTTTTATTTGAATTGAAAAAAGTCATAATCAAACTGGGAACTGGTATTCTTTCTGCGGGTAAAGGAAATATCAGAACGGACAGAATGGAAAAATTGGCTGAAAGCATGGCTAAAATGTCCAATCTGGGAACTGAATTCATTATCGTTAGTTCCGGTGCAGTTGGGTTGGGAATGGGCAAACTTGGATTTGAGGAAAGACCGAAAGACTTGGCATTGTTAAGGGCATGTGCATCAATCGGCCAGTGTTTATTGATGAATGCGTGGTGTAAATCGCTCGAAAAAGAAGGTTTAATTGCATCCCAGGTCCTTTTAACAAGGGAAGATTTTGAAAGTGTAAAACGGACCCAAAAAGTTCAGGAGACCTTAAGAGCACTTAGTCAAAATAATATTATCCCAATCGTTAATGAAAATGACTCTGTCAGTGATGAGGAAATTAAATTTGGAGACAACGATGTTTTATCTGCATTACTCGCATCAATCGGTAAAGCTAATTTTCTTATTATTCTGTCAACCGCTAAGGGATTAATGACTCACCCAACCTCCGGAACTTTAATTCCATTTGTTGCTGAGGTAACTCCATCAATCGAATCGATGGCCAAGGGTACTTCTAGCGAGACCGCGGTAGGAGGAATGGTGACTAAAATTGAAGCTGCCAAAATCGCTACCCGCTCCGGTTGTGCTGTATTTATAGGGAGTGGAGAAAATCCATCTTACCTCGAAGGAATTATAAAAGGAAAAATTATTCAAGGGACTTTCTTTGCTCCATCTGGATTAGAATTATCTGAAAGAAAGAAATGGTTGGCTTTTTTCCCGGCACCCAAAGGTTCAATTACTGCGGATACTGAAACAGCAGATGCCATTGTAAATCAAGGTGGTAGTCTTCTCGCTATGGGCATCTCATCCTTCTCGGGAGATTTTGAAAAAGCGGATGTTGTTGAAATTGTAGATTCTGACAACCGAGTATTTGCACGTGGTATCACGAGATTCAGCTATAGCGAGCTCAGTAAAATCAAGGGCAAGCAAAACAAGGAGATTCTTACGATGTTTCCGGGAAAAAAAAGACCAGAAGTGATCCACAGAGATCATTTAGTACCATTTGATCTAGAAAAAAGCTGAAAACGCTTGCCCGTTTCATCCCTTTGGGTGAAAGGTATTTGCCGTGTACGATTACGAAGATGAGGAAGACGATATGTTCGGTTCGCCAAAACCAACAAAAGGAGAAGCTACGATTGATTTCAAATCTGAGCTTAATGCAGATCAGTTCAGAGCGGTAACCGCACCCTTTGGACCGGCACTTGTTTTAGCTGGAGCAGGCTCAGGTAAAACGCGCACTCTTACCTATCGGGTAGCATATTTACTGACTGAAGGAGTAAGTCCAGAAGAAATCCTATTGCTTACTTTTACGAATAAAGCATCCAAGCAGATGCTCGACCGAGTAGAGGAACTAACAGGCATCGGTGCCCATCGTTTCCTCGGCGGAACCTTTCATCATGTAGGCGGACAAGTTTTACGCTTATTTGGTGATTCTATCGGTCTTCCTAGAAATTTCACCATACTTGACGATGGTGATTCTGATGCCCTCCTCTCCGAGGTAATACGAGATTTAGACCCAGACTTTTTCAAATCCAAAGAAAACCCCAAAGCTAAGCCCATCAAGGGAATGATAAGTTACGCTAGGAATGTAATGGTATCAGTCGAAGAAGTGGCAAAAGGAAGATACCCTTCCAATACTGAATTACTCGCAAAAATAGATGCCTTCATGAGAGAATATCAGGAAACTAAAATCAGTAGAGGATTGGCAGATTATGATGACCTGCTTGTATTGTGGCTCAAAGTTTTAGAATCAAACCAAGAGGCTGCTAAATATTATCAAGAACGCTTTTCTCATGTTCTTGTTGACGAGTATCAAGATGTAAACTCTCTTCAATCGAAAATTGTCGATAAAATTGCTGCCAACCACCAAATTATGGCAGTGGGCGATGATGCACAATGTATTTACACATGGCGTGGGGCTGATATTGATCAGATTCTAGGTTTTCCTGAAAGGCACCCGGGAGCTAAGATTTTCAAAATCGAAACTAACTATCGAAGTTCTCCCGAGATTCTTAAATTTGCCAATGGAATTCTCGAAAACCGAAAAACTGACGAAAACTTTACAAAAACACTTAAACCATCCCAACCCCACCAAGGCCTGCCTACAGTTGTACCGACAGTAGATGCCTATCAACAGGCAAATTTTATATTATCAAAAGTTGAACAGCTAGTTGATAATGGTACAAGTTACCATAATATAGCCATTCTTTATCGGGCCCATTATCATGCTATGGAACTCCAGGTTGAATTATCAAGACGAGACATTCCTTTTGTAATTACTAGTGGTTTACGATTTTTCGAACAAGCTCATGTTAAGGATTTGGTCGCCCAACTCAGGTTTGTTGTTAACCCCAAAGACCTGACCGCTTTCCTCCGATTTGCCTGCTTGCTGCCAAAAATTGGGGAGAAAACTGCTGTAAAACTTTTATCCATGGCGGAAAAAATCTCATCTGAAAAATCAATCAAAGTTGTGACAGCATTGTCCGACCCGAATATTCTTAAAAAAGTACCAGTCAATGCAAAAGAAGATTGGGTTGGTTTAGTAGAAACTTTACAAAGCATTGAGCTACTTACCGGCACTGCAACTCCATCCAAAGTAGTTGATGAAGCGGTAAACGGCTGGTATCACGAATACCTCCATGCAACTTATGAAAATTGGCCGAGACGGGAAGAAGACCTAGAAAGTCTTATAGATTTTGCAAGCAAGTATGATAATCTTGCTGAAATGCTTACTCAATTAATACTACTCAGTTCTGAATCCGGCGACCGGGTTGTACGACCCGGGGAAAGTTGCCTCCGACTATCTACGATCCACCAGTCTAAAGGTCTTGAATTTCCACATGTTTTTATTATCGGACTTGCAGACGGACTTTTTCCCAATAGGAGAGCTATTGATGGTGAAGGAGACTTGGAAGAGGAGAGAAGGCTTTTCTATGTTGCATCGACGCGAGCCGAAAAATCTTTGCATCTTGTTTTCCCTATGTTATCCAGTCAAAATGGAACTCAGATTCGTATGATGCAAAGCAGGTTTCTCAAAGAGCTACCACAGTCAGGTTATGAATTGTACAATGTACATGCTCAACAGAGTACTTTTGGTAATCCATCAAATTATGGAAAAGGGAAATGGAGCCAATATGGAGGAAAGCAAGGAAGGGGTGGGAGTGGTTACCGAAGATCATTCTGAATTAACGAAAGCCACATTTAAGGCTCGCCAACCTAGAAGGCTGCAGTCATGCCTTTCCGAAAAACGGATTATAGTTTCGTATATAACTAATTCTCCAGGCAAAGGAAATTCTTCATTTTTTTCAATATAGCTGATCAGCTTTTGGCATAGCTCCTGTACTTTTTCACAATTTCTTCCTTTAATTTCGCTGCACATAATCGAGGCACAGGCTTCTGACAAAGCTGATCCTTGACCCGAAAACCTAATATCTTGAATTCTTGAATTTCGGATTGCCATAGATATCGTACACGAATTACCAGTTTTGCTACTAACCCAAGTCCCGTTTTTGTTTGGGTCGGCTATGGTACCCATTAACTGGGGACAACGGGCATGTTCCTCTAGGATTTCACGATGAAGCTGATTTTCCAATATTCTAAAAACTATTTTTCCACATCATCGATTCAACAGGTTTCGGAGTACGTGTATTATATTTGGCTGATACCTTACTTGAATAATCCACCTCCACATCGCCTTCTACCATGAAATATATTAACTGACCAATTGGCATACCTGCATACACACGTACTGCCTGAGAAACAGAAATTTCCAAAGTCCAATGATTACAAAACCCAACATCTCCTTTGCCAGCAGTGGCATGAATATCAATGCCGAGCCTTCCCACGCTTGATTTACCTTCAAGAAATGGAACACATTTTCTTGTCTCAGTATATTCCAAAGTTGAACCCAAATAAGTCTTGCCCGGAGTAAGGACAATCCCCTCATCTCCGATCTCGAAATGATTTACAGAGTTATGTTTTTTAGCATCAATAATCTCATCGATATAACAGGCCAAATATTTTGAGAGATGAACATCATAGCTATTTGTACCAAGGCACGAACGGTCATAAGGCTCGATTACTATATCACGAGTTTCTATAGCATTTAGGATAGATCTGTCAGATAGTATCATCCAAAACAATTATTCGAAAAACAAATATTTTTAAAGGACAAAGGTTTATTAGGCATTAAAGTATGTTGGCATGCAGAACAACTCATCCAGAAATTCACAAAGAGAATCAATGGATTCTCATGTATAAAATATTTACGATCCTATGCAAATGGGCGGTATACGCCTGGTGCTGGAACTGGATACTCACCATTATCTCTTGGCACAACTGGCGGAGTTGTATCCCAAGTATAATCATCAATACCCGGTGCATAATCCCTACCCTTCTTCAATAATTCATCTGCAATAATCTCCTTGCCAGAATAGCATGCCTCGCGACCAAGAATGGCAGTGAAAGTACTCATGGCTCCGTATTCAGCTTCGTTGTAATACTCGCCTTTATGCAAAGCCTCAATTAAATCTTTTTGCTCTTGGTAGTGTCCTCCACCGGCACCACGAATACGAGTTGGATCACCATCAAATGGTTCAATATGGCTCGCCACTTTACATGTCCCCTTTGACCCATGTGCATATTCCGCAACATGGGACCAACCACCCTTAAGATGTCGGCCTTGACTGAACATCTTGGTTCCGTCAGGAAAAGTATATTCTACAAAAGTATGATCGAAGATTTGGGAAAGCTTTCGATCTCCACCCATTCTCATTTCACTTCCGCCCATACCATTAGCTTTAATGGGATACATGCCCTTAATCCAGCAACCTGCATCAAGGTTGTGAATATGCTGTTCACAAATTTGATCACCGGATGCCCAGGTAAAGTGATACCAGTTATTGACTTGATATTCCATTTCTGTCATCCCCTGCTGCTTCGCACGATGCCAAATAGAATTACCATTCCAGTATACACGAAGCATGTTGATATCACCAATTGCACCATCCTGAAGTTGTTTTACACAATCAATATAGCGCTCTTCATGCCTACGTTGTAAACCAATACCAACAGTTAATCCCTTTTCTTTGGCCTTCTTAGCAGAAGCAAGAACCCGGCGCACTCCGGTAACATCACTGGCAACCGGTTTTTCCATAAAAACTTTTTTGCCTTGGTTAATTGCATATTCAAATTGCTGAGGCTTAAAGCCAGGAGGAGTGGCAATTACTACCATATCAACATCTTCATTAATAGCCTGTTTATAACCGTCTAGGCCACCAAAAATCCTGCCCTCCACATCGATACGATCTTCGCCATATTTTTTCTTTAAGGCTGCTATTTTATTAGCTGATTTCTCAGGAAAGGCATCCGCTACTGCAACTAACTTTGTGTTACAGCGTACATTCTTATTTTTCTCTAAGTCCTTGGGTGCATCAAGAATTTGAGTAATTGCACCAGTTCCACGGCCTCCCAGGCCGATTGCGGCTACACGAATGGTATCGCTTTGCAAAGCTTCACCCTTAGCCACATACGGAAAGGATGCAGCAGCACCAGCAATAGCTGAAGTACCAATGAATTTTCTACGACTTACAGATTCTGTTTCTTTCATATGAATTATAATAGATTAATTTGGGAATTTTGAGAGTTTTAATTTAAGTTTCTTGTTTGGGTAATTGATTTGGATGATCCTTTTATGTCGCCCAATGCCCATTGAATTCCATCGAGAAAGTGTTGCAACATAAATGGTGTCCACCAAGTTGTTTTGTTGTGGCCAAAATTGGTATAAAAAACTCGACCCTTTCCATACGAGCGAACCCAGGAAACAGGATAATCGTTTGTTTTGGATTTTCCTTTTTTATCTGTTTTTACTGAATCAAGTCCTATTAGTATTCGAAGCTTGCTTCGATCATAAGACTTGTACTGGTAGATTTCATCAGAAAACATAAATTCATCTTCTTGGAAGGCCTGGTTTACAGGATGCTTAAGGTCTTCAATGAAGAAAGGCCATTTACCCCCGGCATTCCATGGGTGCCCATCGAAGCATCCCCCAATCATATCAGTGTATTCCTGCCATTGAGGCAATCCGCCATCAGAAGCTGCATGGAAACCGATAAAAGCTTTACCATTCTTAATAAAATTTAGAATCGCATCACGCTGAGACTTTTCGGTAAACGCCTTTTGGACATGAGTCGTATTGTTAAAAATAATTGCATCGTAATTCTTCAAACCTTCAGAAGAAAATTCTTTTGTCTCAATAGTAAAAGTCACATCAAATGCCTGTGTTTTTTCAGAAAGTACTCGCAAACCTTTAATTCCGGTGGGGATCGAACTATGTTTAAAACCACTTGGTTTTGAATAAACTAGTATTTGTCTTTTTTTCTTAGGTTTTGCAGAAGGTGCATTGGGTGCAGCTTCTTTAATTTTCTCTAATTCCTTGTCTGGTTGAGAAAATAGAACCGAGGAAAGAAAAAAAAAGAAAGTTATACAAATTGAACTTAATTTCATAAATGTTAGGGTTTGAAATATTTTTAACCGAAAGAAATTTATCTCACATGGCAAGCAAGGAAAAAAGTTTTCTGTTTCTTTCTATACGCATACTGGACAATTACCAAACACCTCCATCACATGTGTAACTTTAGTAAAACCGAAAGATTTTGCGACCGCTTCAAGTTCTTTTCCCATACACAAATCAATTCGTTCCGTTCTTCCACATAATCTGCATGTTAAATGATGATGGTGTCCATGCCCATGACCCAAGCAGTAGACTTTAGTTCCATTTTCTCGAACTCCAGACTCTACGATTCCCGATTTTTCGAACTGATCAAGACAACGATACACGGTTACCAAGTCACAGGAACCGTCTTTGAGTTGTGCAAAGGCTTCTTCGGATGAAAAAGGCCGTTCAGTTGAAGCCAATACTTCGAGAATTGCTTTCCTTGGGCCAGTAATTCGGAGCCCTTGGGCCTTAAGAAGTTCAATTGATTGTTGTACTAATTCGGACATAATGATCGTTATACAAAAGTATTAATTATAAAATAGGAGAGCCAGTGTATTTTAAATAATGTTGAATAAAATTATTTTTAGAAACAGGCATACTTTTTCCTTTAAGAGAATCAGAATCAAAGGTAAGTAACCAATATGATATCTTCTATATCTTTCTCTTTTTTTAATTTTTCACATTGAATTAAGCATGACAGTCGATTCGATTCGCTTGGTCTATTTTCGAAATGCAAATCTTGGGAAAGCCTAAGATTCACTCTTACTAAAATAGAAAGTCTAAATTTGTAAGCATAAGCCCCATACTAATGAAAAATTCTATTTCACTAAGCTTTATTTTACTAATTAGCACTGCCTTCACATATGCTCAAAAAAAAGGCGAACCCCTTACCTCATACCATCCGAAAATTTGGAGTAGCCCTACTGAAGGTACTTTCAAGTACAGGCATGCCGCTCCAGTCAAAATAATAAAAGGAAAAAAATATCCGCTACTTGTTTTCTTTCACGGAGCTGGGGGAAGGGGTGCAGACAATAAAGGGCAACTAATAGACGCAGGTGGTTTGTCGGCATTTGAAAAAGTAGGGCTCCGAACAAAACTCAATTCTCATATATTTGCTGGTCAGGTTCCCAAGGGTGAAAAATGGGTAAATGTCTCATGGTCTCTCTTAGGGCATAAGACCCCTGAGATTTCAAACTCTATGCACATGACAATGGAAGCCATGGATTCGTATGTTCAAAACCCGAAAAACCAAGTTGATACTAATCGAATATATGCAATGGGGCTTTCAATGGGGGG
>JABGWZ010000162.1 GCA_018675995.1 Opitutia bacterium
CTGGTTATCTCTCTGGCCTGTTCAAACGCATTTAAAGCTTCTCTTTCATCTCCTTGCTCTTCTAGAATTCTGGCAAGCGAAAGCCATGCCTGTAAATTTTTAGGAGATAGTTTTAAATAATCGATGAATCGTTTTTTGGCAGAGTTTAAATCGCCCGCAAGTAGATGTGCCTCCGCGCACTCACCGATTAATTCGGTTGAAGATGACAAAGATAATGATTGTTCAAGTCTGAAAGCGGCAAGGGAATAATTCCCTGCCTCAATAAGCGCCCGGCTTAACTGAATTAAAATTTTTGAAGAGTTTGGAAAGTCTTGGTTGTACTCTCTAAGTAAGGCAATCGCTTCTTCCGGTTTTTTTTCGACTCTTTTTTGAATTGCTAGGGAAAGGTCAGGGAATGACTTTCTTGCTGTAGTAGTAGTTGCCTGAGGGGGTTCAACTTCTTTTTCAGAACAGCTGTTTAGAACTAGCAAGATTGACCCTGCAGCAACCATCCTTATGCATGTTTTAATAAAGTGCATGAATTATATGTTTCATAGGATAGTAAAACGTCAAGCAATGGTCTATTTTTTTATTCTTTTGTTTCCTCTTTTCCAAATGGCTACATTTGGAAATGAACTTATTGGGGAGGGGATTAAGGAATCAGACAAAGCCTCTTCATTCGTAAAACGATCTAATGATGTTTTTCGAGTCCAAAACGGTTCGGGGAATTATTTAAGCTCATTAAATAAATTATTATCTGTTTCTGAAAGCAGGGGCGGGCTGAATTTAAATCCGCAAGTCATTCCATCAATCGGAATAAAGATAAAAACACACATGGCACCGGGTTTACAGGTATCTCCAAAATTATTGGATGCTTTGTTGGAAATTCTTTCTGCCCGTGGTTATAAATCAAACCAAATTTTTATTGCTGACCGAGATGTGAGTTCCTTGATAGAAGCCGGATTCCATTTGGGGGTTTCGGGTGTCAGTAAATACAAGAAATATAACCTTTTTTCTTCCCGTAATAGTCAATACTATCATGACGATTGGTTTCACGACAGTCCAATGCCCCCTACATTACATGATCGTACCCGTTTTTTTATTAATTTCCCTCAGGATCGAAATAGAAGAATCCTGGAAGAGCGAAAGAGTTATCTCCCCAGCCTGTTTTTTTTAAAAAGTGTTTTTTGGATTAACTTAGCAGTTGCATCAGATCATATAAACTTGGGGATTAACGGTGCTTCTGCAAACATGACAACTGGAGCTATTTCTAATTATCAAAGGTTTTTGGATAGGGCGACCATCGCACCAGCAGCAGTTACAGAAATCCTAGCAATTCCTGAAATATGGGAAAAACGAGCATATTCAATATTAGATCTGAGTAAATTCCAGTTCGCGAACGGTGGTCAGTTTGACGCAGAATTTATTGGAAGAGAATCAACTCTATTATTGAGTGAAAATCCTTTGTCAATTGACCGTTTTGCACTTTCTGTAATAAATAAAAAGAGAATTGCAAAAGGGTTTGTTGCAAGAGCAGAAGAAAATCTTCTCCTTTTTAAGTATGCTTTGGAAATCGGACTGGGCGATGCCAGGAAAGCCCGAATTTTTAATGTTCAATAAAAAGATTATGGGACAGCTTTACTATTGTGTATTCTTATTTTTATCTATCAGTGCCAATAATTGTGCATTGGCGGTTAATTGGAACCAATGGCTCGGTCCTGCTCATAATGGATCATCGGATGAGATTACTTTATCTTTGCCGAAGTCAGGTACAGATTATAGTTCTCGATGGGAGAAAGATGTTGGTCTGGGCTGGTCTTCTCCCTTAGTCGATGGTTCTTTTGTATACCTTCATCATAGGGTAGGAGAGAATGAAGTTGTTCAATGCTATGAAATTGGCTCTGGTTCAGAAAGATGGCATTATTCATTTTTGTCAGGATACCGAGATGACTTCGGCATGGATAGTGGACCAAGGTCAACTCCAGCAATATCGGAAGGAATTATGATTCTTCATAGTCCGCAAGGTTTGGTTCATGCATTGTCAACTGATGATGGGGAGCTTTTATGGAAGGTTGATTTAAAAAAACAGTTCTCATCACCAAAAGGTTTTTTTGGACGATGTTCATCACCCTTGGTTTACAATAAAAGCGTAATTTTTGATGTTGGTGGTGAAGACAGTGGTTTAGTTTCATTTTCTATTGATACGGGTAAGGTTATTTGGAAGACAAAAAAGTATGGAAATGACTACTCTTCCAGTGTTCCTTTTACATTCGGTAATACAAACCTTTGCCTGTCTTTTGTTCGCGAAGGATTTCTTGCTGTTGATATAGTTACAGGACAATCAAAATACTATGCTTCTTTTCGTTCTCCGATCGATGCATC
>JABGWZ010000221.1 GCA_018675995.1 Opitutia bacterium
GGATTTCCGAGAAAAACATCCAGACGCTCAAGTACTTTTTCCGAAATTGCATGTTCAAGTTCTTCCGCTTCATCATGTATCTCACTCCAGTCCAAACCAAGGGTCTCAACCAAAAAAGTTTCCAGTAACCGGTGCCTTCTTATCATTCGCATACCTAATTTCTTACCCGACAGTGTAAGGATGACTCCTTTACGAGATTTGTAGGTAAGCCATTTCTCCCGCTGTAGGTTTTTCATCATCGTTGTCGCAGTACCAGGAGTAACCCCCAAAGAATTAGCAATTAATCCCATTGGAACTACAGCCTGATCGCATTCCATCGATAACATCAGAATGCATTTGAGGTAATTCTCTACCGTTGCACTTGGCATATTGATAAACATGAACCCAATGTATAATTGACTCAACAACAATTAATCCATAGACTTTGATTAATCAAAGTAATGACTTTTAATAATCCTAATACATATACTGCATTGATCAAGTTGTTCGTTTACCAGATAACTCTGATATGGCTATTTTTAACAACGTCATGCGAAAGGCAATCTACAGAAGAACTAAATACAATTTCGACCGATAACGAAAAATCCAATATTGTTGTCACTACTACCCACATCAGGGACTTGGTCCAAAAGATAACAGGCAATCGGTTTCGAATTAATTCATTAATGGGTCCTGGGGTCGATCCACATATTTACAAACCAACCTCGAGGGATATACTGGCCATTACAAAAGCTGATATTGTCGTGTTTCATGGAATGATGTTGGAAGGCAAGCTTGCTGAAGTACTTTCCAATGGGGAAAAAAGGGGAATCTTTACTTTTAACGCAACTGCTGGATTACCAAAGGGACAAATTATTTTCCCAAATCAAGGTGATGGGAACGCACAGTACCCCGACCCCCATGTTTGGTTTGATCCTAAGATTTGGACTAATGTGGCAAGCGAATTTACAAAAATGATATCTAATTTTGATCCCGCTGGTGAAATTTTTTATAAAAAGAATCTCAAATTATTTACAGATGAAATTTTACTGATTGAAAACTGGGCAACAGCACAAATGAAAAACATTCCTCAATCTAATAAGAAACTGGTTACCAGCCATGACGCTTTTCAATATTTTGGAAGAGCAATGGGATTGGAGGTTGTTGCTCTTCAGGGAGTGTCCACAACAGCCGAAGCCGGGTTAGGTGATCGGGCAAACTTAGTGGATTTAATCAAAAAACAAAATATACCGGCAATTTTTATTGAAACAAGTGTCAACCCAGGTGCGATCGAAGAAATTGCTAAAGAATGCGGTGTAACGGTTGGTGGTGAATTATTTTCGGACGCACTCGGCCCAAAAAACCATAGTTCCATTGGCCCGAATAACAAGTTGTTCAAGGCTAACACCTGGTCAGGCATGATGGTGCATAATGTTTCCACTATCGTGAAAGCTCTGAGCCAAAAACCGTTATGAGTAAATCGCTCTTACCCCTTGAAGTTCATGACTTGACCGTATCATACAACCGGAAACCCGTCCTCTATGGCATTGACCTGGAAATTGAAGAAGGTGGACTAATCGGAATAATTGGCCCGAATGGCGCGGGGAAATCAACCTTGATTAAAACAATTATGGGTATCGTTCCCGCCAACGGTGGGTGGGTAAAAATATTTGGTAAAAAAGGTAAAAGCTCATATCGTCGAGTCGGCTATGTTCCACAAAGGGAGTCAGTGGATTGGGATTTTCCAGTTTCTGTTTTGGATGTTGTTTTAATGGGCAGGTACGGCCATGCAGGATGGTTGAAAAGAATAAGTAAAAAAGACAGAACCATTGCTCATGAATGTTTAGAAAAGGTCAATATGACCCCATTTGCAGACAGGCAAATTGGAAAACTTTCCGGGGGGCAGCAACAACGCGTTTTTCTTGCCCGAGCCCTGGCACAGGAAAGCGATTTATACCTAATGGATGAACCCTTTTCCGGTGTTGATGCGGTAACTGAAAATGCGATTATTGAACTCCTTCGAGAATTAAAACAAAAGGGAAAAACTTTAATTATTGTTCATCACGATCTATCGAATGTAAAGGAATATTTTGATCAAATTATTCTATTAAATATGCGCCTGATTGCCTATGGGGATGTAGATAAAACTTTTAACAAGGGTCTCTTACAAAAAACATATGGTGGGCGACTCACCGTTTTTACTGAAATTGCCGATCAGTCTGCCAAAGGTTTACGTAATGGGCCTGAGCATAAAATTAAATAACTGCGCTACCTTTTCTATTAACGATTTCTTCAAAACTCCGCTACGAAGTTGAAAACCCTAGGTTTA
>JABGWZ010000223.1 GCA_018675995.1 Opitutia bacterium
ACTTTTCGTTGGCGGTGGCATCCAGGCACCATTCCCAGACATTGCCATGCATGTCATACAGACCAAATGCATTGGGGAGTTTTTGTTTTACTGGATGAACTTCACCTGAAGCATTCTGTATAAACCAACCATATTTACTTAGGTGTTTCTGTTGTAGTACTTCATCTTGAGTGAAATCTTCTGTTTTGCTGAAACAAAATGGCCCGGTGGAATCTGCGCGGCATGCCCGTTCCCACTCCGCTTCTGTGGGTAGCCTCCAAGAATACCCTGGGGGTGTATCTTCTGATTCATTCAGCTTTTCACAAAAACGCTGGGCATCAAACCAATTACAAATCATTGGCAATGATGAATTTCTATCGTTAGGATTATTTTTTTCAGGTGGAATGATCGCCGCAAATTGAGCCTGGGTAATCTCAGTTTCACCTAACCAAAACGGGTGGGTAATTTGAACGGCTTGTTGTTCTTCGTTTGAAAAACGCCCCATTTCTGATGGGTTGACTTTACCACTTGTAAAGATACCTGAGGCCAATTTAGCATGGCCATCCCACAGTGTATATTCCCCTTCGTTGGAAGTGGATAGAATGGTCTGACTATTTCCTGCGAAAGAAGTGGAGAGCAGTCCTTTCTCAGGGTGTGGGGTGAAACTAAGGAGCTCCTGGGATTGCATACTTTCGGCAAGGAACGACAATCGTTTCCAATACCATGAGCGTTGATCGGAAGGTAATTGCCCAAGGATGGAAAGGGCTATGTCCGGTTTTTGCATATGGAGAGCTTCTTGAACATCTTTTAAGCCTTCAAGGTATTTGATTCTCCTGAGTAAATGCTGGTTGCAATTTAGTTGCCTACAATTGTTTAGGTTGAGTGTGAAATCTCCAAAAAATGGATGTACTCCAAACAAATTTTGCTTGGTAATAGAGTTGAGCCTGAAACTAATTTGCCCCAAAGACTGAGACAGCAATAATTGCTCGGTTGTTTCTGTTTCGAGTAATTCCTGCTCGGTTGGTTCGAAAATGATATGCCTAATTCTATTCAATGGTATAGTGAAGGAACCTCTTTTTGTACTTGCGAAGAAACTCTGTTCTTTTCCAGTAATTGAAGAAACGGGGGTGGAGTCACCATTGTTGAAAACTAAATAGTTAGATCTTTTGGTGGCATTATTTTCTTTTTCTTCGGATGGAAAAAATGTTCCATCCCACCCCGAAATATTTACTTCCTTTAGTCGAATGTAAGAGTTCCCGCCCTGATTGATAAAAAGAATTCCGTTTTGGTCGGGCTGAAAGTCTTGCGTGGAATCTTTCCATCGGGCGATCATCTTATTATCAATAAAGATTAAAAATTCTTTTTTTTGACGATGGGCGAGGATACGAAAAGTGGCTTTTTTATTTTCCATCATATCGTTCACCATGGTCGACCCTAAAGTCTCTCTTATTATTCTTCCTTTTTTTCTTTTGTTTACCTGAAGGTTTAGTCGATTATTTGAAAAAGATAAATGATAGCCGATATTTCCATAACTGGACCCATCTGAATCCGAAAAAATTCGTAGGGCTAAATAAAATGATCTTTCCCATTCGGCTTTAAATTCAATCTCAAGGGCCTCTTTGGTAGAAAGCTTTGTTCCCACACTTCCCGAGAAAACTGAAACAAGGTCACCGTCTTGATAGGTCCAAGATTTACTGTTACTTTTTTTCCAGTTTTCTAAACCAAAAGATGAATCATAAAGTGTGAGATGTGTGGATGGGAGAAACTCGATTTTTCGAACTGCAAAAAGTGGGATTTTAAGTGAGTTCGAGAACCCTGTTTCAATAAAAAAATGATTATCCGTTAATTTCTTAAACCTGCATCTTAATTTATCCCCATTTCTCAAGTACAGCCTAAGGGATTTTAATTCTGGTCGAATTTTACTTTTAGAAAGACGATTAAAGGAAATATTAGAGACGGATTTAAATTTAAAGTTTATCGGGTCAGAGACAGCTTTATTTTCCCAATGCAAATTTTGATTTTTATCAAGTTTGATTAAACGACCCGTTAATTCAGAGCCGTCGAATAAACGAATTTTTTCCAACCCTCCATATTGCTCATTGGCCAGACTGCTTTGGTTTGTATCCTCTTTGCTGCTATTGGATGTAACTGGTCCTACTTGTTCGGACCAAAGATTATCCTTTAAATGAAAAAGGATAAAAATGGTAAGCATACTATGGTAAAATTTCATCTTTCGTAAATTGGTAAATAACGATAGTTTAAGGCTAACGAAAGCAGAGCAGCTGAGGTGGCGAATGTTTGACCGTAATTCCCGTTCCATGAACCGTTTTCTGTTTGGGTGGACTGAAGGCGTTTGAAGTTTTGGGAATTCCAGGAGTTCCACAAAGAAGGGCTCGCCCTAAACATTGCTTGTGAGGTGTAATATAGGCTGTAGTATTTATGGCCCTGATCACCGAACTGTGAATTTTCCTTAAGGAACTCGACAGAATTTCGGTAAGCATCCGTATTGGTATCCTTGGCCAGGGATAAAATGAGTGAGCCAATAGCTGATCGGGGCAGGTTGGCTCCGCTTGCAGCCGTGTATCCAAAGCCACCGTTTGAATCCTGACAGGAGAGAAGGAAGGCCTTTCCTTTCTCAATGGCCTCTTCGGGTACTTTTATGCCTGCGTTACGAGCCGCAAATAAAGCTACCAGCTGAGCACCCGAAATAGTACTGTCTGCATCTTGACTATCAGGGCTGTATCTCCAGCCTCCTTTAGGGTTGGATTTTTGAGAGGAGACGATCAACTTGGATGCTTTTTCGAGAGCGGGGCCAAGCCTGAGATCATTTGTAAGCCCATACGCTTCAGCCAGTGCAAGAGTGGCAAACCCATGATTGTACATTGAGCTGCCTATATACCCAGTTTCCTGATTCTGCTGTTTGAGAAGAAAATTCATGGCTCTTTTTACATGCAATCGGTACGGACCGAACTCTGGGTCGTCGCCACGGGCTAGAAATGCAAGGATCGCCATTCCGACCACTCCTGGTTGGGAACCATAGGAATTGTCCGTCCAGCATCCTGTCTCTTCCTGGTTTTCGGCTAGAAACTCAAGGCCTTTACGGTATGTTTCGTCAATCTCCTGAACCAATGAATCATTTGATTGTTCGAAAAGATCCTGTCCGCCAAGTGAGGAAAAAAGCGAATAATATAAAATAAGCGTAAGTAAAAGTTTTCTCTTCATTCCTCTATATTTTTAAAATAATTTTCCATAATTTGTTTGAACTCAGGGGGTGGGGATTGTGACATTCCACCGCTTTTGCGTGATTTTCGGGTTCCTGACGGTAAATTCAGGACTTTACCTGTATTTTCCTCAAGTTCGCGGTTGGATGTTCCCCCTTGGTTTGAACCCCCTCCTGATTTCCCAGGCGTCATGGCTGGCGCTTTTCCTTCACCTCCTTTTCCGAGTTGTTGCATTAGAAATTGCATAGCTGTCATGCTGAGTCCCTGAGTATTCGATTGTGGGGTGCCAGTCGTCTCCAAAAGTAGATTGATTAGGTCGGTTACAATAACCTTGGATTCATCTTGGGCTTTTAGTGTTACTTCTCCTGCTTCGCCTTTTTTTAAACCGGTAGCCGATTCGGACATTGCGGTATGAGCATCGTCAAATAGCGGATTGAGACTTTCTTCGGCTAGTTCGATTTGAACATCGGTCAAATCGAGCATGAGCTCTTGCTGTTGGTCGTTAAGGGTGCTTGTCCAGTTTTCACGGTTCGCTTGAAAGTTGCCACTATTTACAATTCTAGTCTTCTTGATTATATCCCCTTGACCATCGCGGATTTTTAAAAGAGCGAGGACTTGTTCTATGATGTCTTTTCCCATCTCCTTACCCTGGCCCTGACCTTGTCCATGACCAGGTGGAGAGATTTGTGAATCTAGCATGTCTGCCCAAACTTTAAATTTATTTGCCCATAATTCGAGCGAGTCCATAGCCTCAAAGGCAACATTACGTTCAATTTTGCGCGAGACCACCAGTAATCCACTTACGACCTTTTCATTCGACATCAGTTTGCTTACTTCTCCATAGACACCTCTGCCCGTTCTTTCATGAAAACGACTGATCTCCTTCTGGATTTCTCCAGCCTCCAGATGGGTGTCAAATTGCATCATTTCCATCCTGTCTTTTTCTGTCAAAATCCTCGGCGTTAGCTTTTCAATATTTGCTCCAATAGATGAAGGAAGTATTTTGAGTATTCTCTGGGTTAATTTGTTTTCGGTCTGCTCTATCTTTCGAAGTCGTTGGGCAAAATTAAGAGCTTCGAGCCTGTCGAGTTGTTCCGAACTGTCAGCCAGTATTTCCCGAAGTTCGCTAATAGCTTCGCGCTCGAGTTGTTCAGCTTCGGAGAGTGACTCCGAGGCCGAAGAGGGAGAAGATGCTTTTGCCTCGTTCATCTTTGAACTGGCGAGATTCATTTTACTGGAGGCGACATCTTTCATCCTTTCCAAAGTTTCTGTAAAATCTTTAATAGCTTTCTGATTAAAAATCGGATTTCTTGCAGCCTCTTCAAGGACTTTCATTCCTTCATCGGCATTATTTCTGAGGTTGCGTGAATTTGCTTTTTGCATGTCGGCCAATTTTGAAAGTTTTTGTTCCGTCTTCGGGTCGATGGATTCTTCATTCTCATCCACCATTTGTTCGATTTCGATTGTTTCCATTAGGAGGCTTTCCTGTTCACGTGCAATTTCGGAAGTACGAGAAATAATTGCCTCCATTCTTGCCCGAATAAGTTGGGCATGCTTTTCGGGACCTACGACGAAAAACCTTACTGTTCGTGAAGAACTCAATTCCCGGTCAGGCATCCGATCGAGGGCTTGGGCACTAAATTCTGCGATGTCTCCGTCTTGGAGTGAAAAGAGTCTTGGATCGAAGGGGAAATCAAAGTTGGTTGTCGTAAGGTTACTTTCATTTTCGTTTTGAATATAAAGTGTGCTATCGAAAATTAGGTCGTTCCCGCGGATGCCTGTCATCTTCAGCCGGCTTTCGGCGACCCCGAAGTCATCCTTTGCTATAATCTCAAGGGTTTTGGTTTCGAGCAGCAGGATAGAAGATTCAGGGGGCAACTTGCTGATCTCAACGGTTGGAGGAGTATCTGCATTTGCCACTAACTCAATAAAGTGATTTTGTTCGGGTTTAAGACCAAACTGATCAACGAAACCAATTTCGACTGATTGATCTTTTTTGACATCGTTTAATAAAATACGGAACGATTTCTTATCTTTTTCCGAATCGATTGGATCGGTGTTGGAGGAAGCAGTGACATTCGAGAGTCCACGATCCGTTTGACCTTTGATAATCAAATCGGAACCAATAGGGAAAGAGACTGATCTTGTAAATGCGTCGGTTTTATAATCAGGAAGAGATAAATACTGCGGGTAGGAAACGGTTGCCTGGGAAAGTACTATGCTTGGGCGGGAAAGAGGAACCAAAGTTATTTCGCCTCTGTAGTCTCCGGCTTTGAGTTTAAATTTTTTGGTATTTTGCTGGCCCGGTATGATGAATTCATAAGAGTTCTCCCGCCTACCGGCATTGAGAATAAGATCATCGGGACCACTGAGTTGAATCTCATCGGGTCTTTTTTCTGAATCATTGGCTAAAGTAAGCGGAAAGACTTTTGTTTCTCCTTTTGCTGTATAGAGAGTAGAGGGAAAATCGGAAAACCGAGTAAGGGTTTTACGTTGAAGGTCTGACCAGGGTGATGCCCATCGGAAAGATGTGTTTTGGGCAAGTCCGGGGTAGGTGTAAAAGCAGGCTAGTGAGGCGAATAGACAAAGTATTGCCGCAACGCCAGCCAGCCTACTTGGTAGTCGGTCAAATGTATCTGAAAGTGAGAGTTTAGAAATCTCTTTTTCGACCCGTTGGAGAGCGGCTTTGTAAAGGGATTCTGAATAGTGCGGAGAATCTATATTTCTTTTTTCCGCCAATTCAATAATACCTAAGAAACGATCACCTGGTCCGCCGAACTTAGTTCTTACTTGTTTGGCTAGCCATTTGGAAGAGGAGGTTCTCAAAAAGGCTTTTCTGCGAATCATCCAACCAAAGAAAACCGCGCAAAGCCAGCCAGAACAACTTAAAAGTAATCGAACGCCAATGGGGGTATCCCATAACCGGTCTGAAATAAAAAGAACCAACCAAGATAGGCAGAGAGAAACCAGTAAAAGAGATCCGAATCGAATTGAAAAGATTCTACGGGAGAGGTTTGTCAGATATGCAAGTGATTCAATTAAAGAAGAGGGCAGGGAGTCATCTCTCGTTGATTGAGGTGATTCTTTGTTTTTTTGCTTCAATTCCTTCATCTTATTAAATCATTCCTACTAGCTTGCGTCCGGTCCAGTAAATTACGAGTAATCCAAAGAGAAAAAGCCCCCATGCGGTATCCGTGCGCAGACGATGGATTTGAATCACGTCTTGTGGGTCCGGAAGAAAGAAAAGTGCTTGGGTTACCTCTTCATACTCTTGATAGTTTACCGATTTCCCCCCGGTTAATCTGGCTAACTGAAGTAAGTCGCGGGATACTACAGGTTGTCCTAGTTTCTCTTTCGTTTGCCTTTCAACTTTAAGGGTCATTTCCAATTCTCTTTCCGCAGGCAAAGTTTTGACCTTCATGCGAAGGTCACCTTGTTCACGAGCCTTGAACGAGCCGAGGTATACGCCCGGTCCTTCTTCCTCAGCCGTGAAGCGAAGGCTTTCCCTTTGTCCGTTCGGGTGAATAATCAGACCATCCACCTCGCCATCCTCCATTGGAAAGCCGGCTTTATCCAAAACGATACAACGGACAAAAACATTTTCCCCGGACCTAGGTCTCTCTGGATCAGGGATCAAGCGAATACCCTCTTTTTCTGCCAAATATCTCCCATGAGCCATCCAACGTACAACTTGGCTCCAGAAACGGTAGTGGTATTTGTCTTCAACTCCTCGTCTCCATCGCCATGCACCGTCACTCCCAAGAAAGAGGGTTTTTCCGGCTCCGGCGAAGCGGATGGCCAAAGTGGGCATTCGTCCCCAGTCATTACGAAAATTGGAATGAACGGCTAAGACCTCGGAGCCGGGTCTACTTTTACTAACTATGGCAGACCAGTGAAACCCGGGAAGTCTCTCCCAGAATTGCCGGTCTGGTTCTCCTGCTCCCCGGAGGTTGGTTAGCCAATGATTTTTACCGCGTGCCGTAAGCTCAAAGTAGGAAGGGTTTGATGTTCCGAGACCTGTGGGTTTTTCAGGGTCATAAATGACGGGTAAAAGATCGGATATTGGAGAATCGGTGAAGGTCAATTGCCTTCCTCGTCGGCCAGGGAGGAAAACCAACCCGGAAGCTTGCAGACGAACTAGCTCGTCTAGGTTTTGACATTGTTCCTCGCTAAGTTCGTTTTCACCCAGTCCTACATCTCCCAGAAAAACGACATCGAAGGAGGCTAGTTCATCCTTGCTGGTTGGGAATCCGGGCAGATAGCCCTTTCCTTCTCCTGTGGAAATACCAGG
Organism: Opitutia bacterium; assembly: GCA_018675995.1. GTDB lineage: Bacteria > Verrucomicrobiota > Verrucomicrobiia > Opitutales > Seribacteraceae > Seribacter. The sequence continues at coordinate 7,492 of JABGWZ010000223.1, forward strand.
ATGGAAAAGAACGCATTTCATGTCAATCCCTGGATCCCTGTCTAGAGCGTTTCGTAAAAAACGATATTCCCAACGTGGGAAAGAATCTACTATAAGAGCTTTGATTATCTTATTTTCAACCCGAGTGGATATTATCTTTTGGTTATTTCCCGGTAAGCTTTCACCTTGAACCTCTTGCACGGAGACTTTTAGTTCGTAGTTTCCTTCGGCTGGAGGCATCCATGCAATGCTCCCGGCGGTGTCTTCAGAAGCGGGAATCAGTAAGGGTTTTTGAGTTACCAGTTCGTCGTTTACAAAAAGCCTGAGGCTAGACTCCTTCGGGTTTTCGAATGTGTTACTGACTCGATAATTAATAGTGATTTTTTCATCTTGCAGAGCAAAGGAGGGGGCAAAGGCATCATCAAGTGAAAGATCGGGTAGTGGTTTTGGGGCACCGATTTGTATGCTGTATACCGGAATCGAATCCGCCCGGCATTTTCCCGCCAATGAAAGAACGGAGGGTCCGGTATTTGAGTCTCCATCGGAAAGGAAAAGAATCGCCTTGATATTATTTCCCCCTTCCAAGGATTCTTCAAGTGCGAGGGCGAGATCTGTTGCAGCAGTACCTTGTTCAGATGAAAATGGTTTTAGGGTGACAGTCGAATTCTGTTCAAGTTTATTCTTCCATTCTGAATCAATGGCATTGCGAGCCCATTCAATTCGCGATTTGATGGAACCGTTTGAGTCTTTTGTGTCGAGGGTATTCATACTGCCTGATACATCGAGCAGGCAGAGAATTTCAGGAGGGTCTTGTTTCTCCTGTTTATTCACTTTTTCAGGGTTGAAGAGGGTAATTAGGGTCAAGGTAACGATCGAGAAGCGAAAGATTTCAAGAGCAAGAATACTTTTCTTTTTCCCAGAACGGTTCCAAGTACGGGAGGAAAGAAATATACTTAGAGATAGTACAAATATAACCAGTAAAAGGTCGAACCAACCCCAAGTAAGCCGCCAGTTAAAAAATTCAAGCATTGATTGAAGAGGCCTTTTTTTTAGGGACCGTTGCCGGTTGACCTAAAAATGCCTCACCCAAGAGCAGGAACAGGCAGAGAGTAAGAAAGAGGGACCAGACTTCCGACCGGTCAATTGAGCCCGATGAAGACTCATCTTCTAGTATGCGTGAGGAAATATCCGGGAGTTTCCCAAGGATTTGTTCTACTTTTAGGAATAAGGTATCATTTTCGCTCTTAGGACGGTTTATCGCAGTAAGCCGTCCATTAATTTTGTAAATACCGGCATGAAGATAGGGAACATTATCTTTTGTATCACCAATGGGTTCGAATAGCGTGGTTTCTTTGGACTCCTTTTCTCCGCAAAACCAAGACTGGACGAAGGAGTTGGCTGATGATGACTCCTCAATCAGTCGTTGGATAGCAGGGACGATGACATAGCCATTGGACATGCTTGACCAACTATCTATGGGAAGGGTGGAAAAGGCATAGATAACACCTTGACCGAGGGTCAGGCTGGAGATGAAGGGCTTACCATCGGAGTAATAGGCGAGAGTCTCACCTTGTTTTGGAGTTCGGCGTCTTTTGATTTCAAGGCGGTCAAGGGGGAGACGGTTTCCGTCTGAAGAATTTGCAAGGATTCCAGAATCTTCCCTCCAATTGTTGACTAGAAAAAATTCATCTTTTTGCTTTTCTTCGAGAGGGTCCCAGGAAAATAATTTAGAAATATTCGAACTTTTTGTTTCGCTTGGAAAGAGAACAAGGCGTCCACCCTTGACAACAAATTCCTCGAGGACTTTCTCAACATCCGAATTGATTTCCCCTTGATGGACGAGGATTTTTCGGGAAAGTACATCCTTCTCTCCGAAACCACTCAAAGGAAGGGAATCTGCAAGGTCACCTTGTTGGGATTGAGAAGCTGAACGAAGAATTAGACTGGTTCTTGGATTGGAAGCCCGCACTCCAACTTGCGGGGGTTCGGTAGAGCCATAGGTCAGGTAGCAGATATTGTCGTATTGACAAAAGTCATCTGGGCAGGTGATTGAAATCCATCCTTCATCCGGTTCATTCTTAAGGTCAAATACAGGGCGCCAAAGTACGCTTTGTGATTCCAATTTAACTTCAAGTATATCCGATTTACCATTCGTTTGAGTAGATAATCGAACCCGCTCTTTTCCTTGTCCTTTTTTCCGCAAGTTTAAGACCGGTTCAACCTTGTTGGGCATTCGATTAATTTGATCTACTGACAAACTAAGGTTGTAGGGTGGTGGGTCCGCCATGGTAAAGAAGCTCAGTTTCCAAAAATCTTTTTTTTCGGAAAGTGTTCGGTTTATTTTTTCCATTACATTTGCATTTCGTTCCAGTTCCCAGTTGCTGCTTTGCATGTCTGAGGCAACGAGTATCTCAGCTGTTCCAACTCCTGTTTCCTCTAACCATTCCAAAGTCTTCGAGAGGGTGCCGGGTAGGTCGGCTGCAGTATCGGTCGGCCCAAAAAATCGCTGCAGGGCTTCGTCTTTAATGGAGTCTGCACGATCGATAATAAAAGGTGCTTCCAAAGCGGAGTCGAGAACCACAAGTCGGCTTTCCGTCCATGGTCTTGCAAATGATTGAAAAGCTTCCAGTGCTTTCTGTCTTTTGGTCTGGGAATCCTTTTCCGTAGTTGTTTCCATACTCGCGGATCTGTCGAGAACAAGGACAAGTACTTCCGGGCTTCCATTGGAAAGGGAGAAAAGGGAGTCACCTCCCGTCATGGGTCGAGCGATCATCAAAGCAAGTGCGGCCAAGGCCAGTACTCTTAAGAGAAGGGTGAGCCACCTTTTCAGTTTCGATAGACGTGAAGAACTCTTTCGGGCTTGGAAAAGGAAGCGGGTGGCTGCCCAAGGTACGGTACGGTGCCTGAGTAGATTCAGTAGATGAATGATGAAAGGGGCTAGGGCAAATAGGAGCCCAAGCAGGGCAATTGGTTGAAGGAAAGTCATGCTACTTTGCCACCAATGCGTCCGGCAGAGAAATTATCAATTACATTAACCACTGGGCTGTCCGTGCGAACTTGGTGATAGCTAGACTGAGATTCCAGGCAACCTGTTTTAATTTGATCAATATGGGCATTTAAGCGGGCGAGATATTCTGCCCGAATGACAGTCGGTTCAGTAATGAGGGAACCTTCTCCCTCCATGTCCACAAATCGGGTTGGTCGGTCAAAGGTAAAATTGAGTTCCTGAGGGTCGAAAATATGAAAGAGCACGACCTCATGTTTGCGGTCTCTAAGGTGGAGAACTCCATCCAAGATATCTTCTGGATCATCAAGCATATCGGAAACTACGAAGATCGTGGCACGCATCCGTACGGTCTCGGCAATTTCATGAAGCGATGCAGCTAAGCGAGTTTCGCCTTTTGGTTTGAGGGGGCCAATAAGTTCCAGGATTTCCTGAATTTGAGAAGGGTTTCTTTTGGCAGGTAAAACTTGGGTTTTACGGTCTCGGATAGAGTGAAGCCCCACGGCATCTCCCTGGCCAACATAAAGGTATGCGAGTGTGCTTAGGAGTTTTTTTGAAAATTCAAATTTGCTGATTGGGTCGCCGAAATCCATTGAACCACTGCAGTCGAGAGCAAAATGAGCTCTTAAATTCGTTTCGGCTTCGTACTCCTTCAGGTAATAGCGGTCTGTCCTCGCAAACACTCGCCAGTCCATCCGTTTTGGGTCTTCTCCCTCTGTGTACTCTCGATACTCTGCAAATTCTACGCTGGATCCTTTATGGGGACTTCGATGGTGACCAGATATACTGCCTTCCATGGGGAAGGGGGTAAGAAGGGGTTCTCCGGAAATTCGGTTAAGAGAATCTTGATCGATATAATGAGAATAGCCCTTTCTGCGTCTTGCCATTCCTTATCTTTTTTCTTTCCTTGCGTCTTCGATCAATCGCGTAACAACTTCAGTACTGTCCATATCTTCGGAACGGGCATGGAAATTAGTCAGAATCCGATGAGAAAGAACGGGTTCGGCAACTTTTTCTACATCTTCCATGGATGTCATGTAGTTGCCTTCGAGAACGGCCCGTGCCTTTGCTCCCTTTACGAGATACTGAATGGCTCTTGGTCCGGCACCCCATTGAACAAGTTTCTTCAACCAGGCAGGAGATTCCTCGGTGTTGGGGCGAGTCCTTCTAACCAAATCGACTGCGAGTTCGTGAACATGATCGGGTACGGGTACGCGTTCAACAAGTTGTTGGAATTCCTTGAGTTTCTTACCCGAAATGATCTTCTTCAGCTTGGGCAGGGATCCAATAGTGGTGTTCTTTGCGATTGCAATTTCTTCATTTCGGGACGGGTAATCCATTCGAATAAGAAACATAAAGCGGTCCAATTGGGCTTCTGGAAGTGGGTATGTACCTTCTTGTTCTATTGGATTTTGGGTGGCGAGAACAAAGAAGGGTTCTTGAAGTTGATGATTAGTCCCAGCAACGGTCACTCTCTTTTCCTGCATTGCCTCCAATAAAGCTGACTGAGTCTTGGGGGGCGTTCTATTGATCTCGTCAGCGAGGATTACATTGGCAAAAATTGGACCCTTTATAAATGTAAATTCCCTTCCTTCTCCATCTTTTTTATTCTGCAGAATCTCCGTGCCAGTAACATCAGAGGGCATAAGGTCGGGAGTAAATTGAATTCGGCCAAAAGATAATGAAGTTACCTGGGCAATGGAATTGACTAGAAGGGTCTTGGCTAAACCAGGCACTCCCATAAGAAGTGAATGTCCTTTGGAAAGCATGCAAAGAAAGATCCTTTCAATAGCATCTTCTTGCCCGATAATGACTTTACCAAGTTCGTTTTTGATTGCAGTGAAAGTATCTTTTAGGTCGCTGATTGATTGAACATCATTTTCAGAAAGTACCTCTGTTTTTTTATTGGGTAGAGTTTTGCTTACCATAGATTTTTTTTTGTTGTCTAATTTAGGCTTTAATTTTTTGGGTCAAAAGTAATGACAATATTTGATTATTCGTATGTTGTATGATTTTAGATTCAAATTAATAAATCTATGATCTAAAAGCTATTCGATTCACCTGCTGTTGATCAACATGATTGGTGGTTTTAGCGAGAAATATTTCTTTCATTAAACATGAACAGATTATCAGTATTGAAAATTAATTCCTCTATGTAATAGGGATAAAATTTAGTAAAACTTCTAAGAGTGAAATCGGAAAGACATTCTATTAAATTAATTGGCTTAACATAAAAATATTGATCATAATGACAACATTTAGGAATATTGGATGAGATTCTTAGTAAATAGCTTTTTGTAAAGGGGGGCCAAATTAAATAACTCAATTAAAATGATAACGGTTCAAAGAAAGTACAAGGTACTGAAAGCATCCTCTGTTAGAGAATTAAGTGATATCGTAAATGATAGTATTCAAAAAGAATACAAAGATACCGAAGGATTTATATTCAGATCATCTGCCAGATGGCAATGTTTGGGAGCTCCCTTTATAGAAAATGAATTTTGGTATCAAGCACTTGTTTTTATACAGGAAGAAGAAGATTAAAGTTATTAACTTATCCTCTTATTACTGAAAGTATCAAACAGGATTAACAATTAATATTTTGAATATTTTTCTCATTAAACTTTCCTCTTGATAAAGTAATAAATTTATTCGAAGTTCAACGAAGCACAGTATGTATGTGCTAGCACAAAATTAAAACAGCCGTCGGCTTGGGCAAGGTCGACGGCTTTTTAGTGCCTTTTATGTGAGTTGGTTCGATCGTTTTAGAAAATCTTAATTTATTTACAATGGCCAAATTTTTGAGATGATCATGAGTCTCTAAAGTTAAAAACAAATTACCACCTATACAATGTACCATTTAGCACAATTTTTTATTGCAGTATGTTCCATTCTTTTATGCCTGCAATCCATTGCACAGACTCAGGTTAATTCAGCAAGTGTATCTAAGCGTCCGAGTCTTCCCATAAGTATCCCACCGCCTCCAAATTTTGGCTCTTTATCGAATGAAAGTGGAAAATTTCAAATTATAAGTGCTGAGTATTACTCCTCCGATGCAAAACCATTCTTGTATAAGAGATTGATTAAACTAAATACAACTACCGGAGAAGCTTGGGTTCTTGTATCTCAATTGGGTAAAAATGGAGAGATGCGAAAATGGATTCCCTTGGAGTCTAAATAAGCTAGTTGTATGACCTCTTAAGTACTTTTCTTAAGTTGTTGCAACTTAAGGTTCACCGCTTCGAGTTTTTTGCTCAATTTTTTATTTTGCAGGGAGAAATGTCCGATTAGGAGAAGAATCCCAAACCCAATTAGGGCAATTCTGCCAAATTGATATTCACCCCAGGTTTTGTTCCACGCCACATAAAAAGCAGCGGTTCCCATAATGGAAAGGGAAATAAGTAGAGAGCTATTCCATAAAAACCTTCTGATTCCAGTGGGCCTTTCTCTTCCTAATACCTTTTTGTTGTTGATGAGAAGAAAAAAGCTCAAATATGCAACAGGTATTAATGTGAATCCTAGAATTGATGTGGGTACTGCTAGCCAAAAAGCTGCATCGCTCCAAACAAATGGTCCAAGTACACCTATACCTGCAAGGTATGCACCACAAAGGAAAACAGGACCTTTGTGTGGTTTTCCTAAAATTTCACAAATAGCGTGTCCATTAATTGTCATTAAAATAATAATCGTAGAAAGGGCCATCCCAACGACCCCAATTCCAAAAATATAATGAGAGAAGGTTTTATTTGCCAGTAGAGCTTCCAGGGACGACGCTAAATTAAATGCATCTCGTTTAACAAGCATGGCTGCTAGTTTTTTGTCTGATTCTGGAATGCTGAGTGCCATTTCATCCTTTTGCATAGGGGCAAGTGCCTGATAATTTTCCTTTCCTGCTTCGAGTTCCAATCTGGCTGTAATGAAATTGTTGTATCCTTTAGCTAAATTCGGGTGTAGAACGCGGTTTTCATAATCTTGGTATGCAGATTCAGGTTTTCCATTAAACTGGGAACCTGCTGCAATAACCACACAGGAAGTGGCAATAACATAGGGGATAAGAAGGGCAGTCCATAAGTCGAACTTAGCTAATCCACGGTGCTCTCTTCCCCATTTTCTGTTCAAGAGAACAAAAGGCATAAAGAAGGTCATGTTGATCCCCACAGCGGTAGCAGCAGCAGCAATCATAACATCTCTTTGCATGCTAACAATTTTAGTTTCCCAAAAAGAACGGAATTCCCCTGTTCCTTCGAGAAAGGGTAGATAAACATTATCAGGAACAGATAAAAGAGATAAGTTTGGAATGAAACCGGATAGTATTTCATTCCATGGTAATTGACCACTTGATCCCATTTTGATGACCACACCAAAAAAAGAAATAACAACTAACCCGACCATGATTTTTAGTATCCAGTCAAACACCTTAACTCCTCGATTTCCCCGATCGTATGCCCAAATTACAATTGAAGCTAAAATCAATAACACGGCACATATTCCTACTTTTCCACCTGTATTATTAAGCGATGGGATTAGGTTTTGTGTAACGGCAGCAGTTCCGAGGGTAAACTGAGGTAGGCACCATACAATATTTGCCATTATGGTAGCTACTGCCCATCCCCACCCAAGAACAGGATTTATTTCTGTATTTATCGAAACAAAGGGACTTTGACCTGTAGTTAGTGTTACATGACTGATCGCACTTAGCATTATGATGCCCAGTACAATTGCGATAGGCTGTAACCAAAGCAGAGAATATCCAGCTAGTACTCCCAGAAATAAACTGGAAGCAAGGGATCCACCGCCCAGCGTGATTGCACTTTGGAGCCATCCTGGGCCCGAAAGTTTAGTGTAGGCTGCTAGGCACGAGTAAAGCCCTTTGGCTTCAGCTTCTCTCAAGTAAGTTTTTTCTTTTTCTATGGACATACCCTTGGTATCTCGTCCAAAGGCTAAATTGTCAAGAAGTCAAAAATCGGAAGCTGTTAAATAAACTTTGAAGGTTTACTTAACTGTCATCGTTCCCCTCATCATCGCGAAGTGACCTGGGAAAGTACAGACATACTCATAAGCACCACTTTCTTTAGGTGCCGTAAAGGAAAGCACTTCTTCCTCGCCTGGACCTAATAATTTGGTACTCGCGATAACATCACCTTTGAGAGCGTCAGGAAGTGGATTTACTGCATTTGCACCGGCACCCAGGGCTTTTTGGCCAAATGAGATGGCTGTGATTCCTTTTTTTAATAAAACTAAATTATGTCCCATGGCAATCTTGGGTAGTTTACCGGCATTTTTGAAAGTGATTATAACACTTTTACCCGCCTTAACCTCAAAATTTTTAACATCGAATTGCATGGTATCATTACCGGAAATCGTAATTTTGTGGTCTGCCTTCTTTTCGGCATATAAAAATGATGCGGCGCTAATAATAGAGAGAAGGAGAACTAAGGATTTTTTCATGAAATAAAGTTTATAAAATAATTAGGGAGTAACAAGTGGGAGGTAAGAATAAATCGTTTTTAAACATTACCCGTAGGCATGTAACGATAATACACTTCAAGCATTAGGATAGCCATAGTTGTTCTGTAAATATCAGTATCTCCATGAAAATGGTTACCATGGGGCCAATGTCCATCTGGTGCCTGGTTGGAGCAAACGGTTTGTTGAAAGTCTTTATTCCATGCTTTCCAGAATTTAGATCCACCTGATACACCTGTGGCCTGAAAACAGGCTTGTGCATTGTAGTACCAGCCATAGACATCGATTTTACTCCACTCCTTTTTAATGGCTTCATTTTGAACGATCCATTCTAAACCTCTTGTAGCTTCTTCAGATTTTGCATTTTTCCAAATTTGGAGGGAGAGAACGCCGGTGCCGGTTAAACTTGCCTTGCCTGTTTTACCGCGCTGATAAGCAAACTTTCCAACTTTGTCTTGGCACTCCTTGGTATACTTTATTGCTTTATCCAAAGCCTCATCTATCCCATCAATTGAAATGCCCGTGTAAATTGCCGCTTTCAAAGCTTGTATGTTCCATCCAGTAACCGATAAATCAGTGTGAGCAGCAACGCCTTTGCCATATGAATAAGCCCATCCGCCATTTTCATTTTGTCCTTTAATAATGTGGATCGTTGCACGCCGAGCATACTCCTCCAACTTTTTGATTTTAGTCATGGTGTAAGCCTCACATAGAGCATACGCTCGAATTGGGTGGGAATAAGAACCGCGCTGATCAATTTTTGGTTCGGGTGTGGTGGAGGTAATAAATTTAATCGCTTTCTGAACAGTTGGGCCAAAGTCAGGTGAGTCCTGTAATTCACAATGCCCAAGATAACACAATAGTGCCATTCCGGTCATTGCATTTTTGTCTGTAGATTTTGGGTTGCCCTGATCGTCTTTGTCTTTGCCACCCCAAGACCCTTCAGAGTCTTGGACTGTTTGAAGCCATTTTAATCCTTTTACAATGGCTGCTTCGGTCATTGTTTTTCCACCACCCGATTTTAAACGGGCAATTCTTTTTTTAGGATCGCATCGCTGTTGCATTGTTTTGGGAAGAGTCAGCCCAATTCCAGCCATTGCTTTTTTCATTTTATCGTTATTCATACCTGCATCCGACATAGTCGGTGCTGCAGCTTCAACAACAGGTGCTAAATCCTTAACATCCAATTCATTAAATTCTGGCATTGAGATATCTGAAATAGCAGTAGTTACAAAGGTTTTTTGGGTTTTTGGCTGGGCTTTTTTCTGTCTCTGCATGAGTTTAACCACTTTTTGCTTTTCCTGTTTTTGTGCTGAAGGAGCGGTACCTCCGTCCGAAAAGTCAGAGTTCCCTTCCTCGGCCAATGCAAGCCCCATCATCATGCCCCAGATGGAGCCCATGATTAAAGTCAGGAATAGGAGTGAAACTAATAGGCTATTTAGCAAGCGATATTCTCGGAGGTACTTACTGAATGCACCCTCTACAGGAGGAGCAACGGTAAACGCAGGGGTGTCCTCCTGATGTTCTTCAGGAGTTAATTCCTGCTCCAGATGTTGGTTTTCTTCGGGGTATGCTTCTTCTTGATCCATTATTTTAAGGGTTAAGATTAAGGAAACAAAGGACTAACCTTTTTACAATAAGAATATTTATTAAAAAATATTAACAGTCTATCTTGTAAAAGGTTTGAAGAATGGTCAAGCATTCACATATACTTTCATTTATAAAATATTGTCTCTAATGTTACAGAAAAGTAGAATATCATGGATCATTGTTCCTATGCTTAGAACTTTGCCAATTTTTGTATTATCTTTTTTGAAAGCGGAATCGAATAAAACTGATTTACCTGAAATTATTAAGATTGAAGGTGGTGTATATGAATTTGGTGGCATAATTATAAATAGAAACCTTAGATCAATTACGGTTCCAGCTGTTTCTAATCAAAGGAATGGGTTAGTCGAATACGGCTTAGTCCATGAAGAAGGTAAAATTCATGAATCTTTGTTCCGCACAAAAGTTCGTCCTCAGATTTTTCATACTTCTTTACTTTTGTTGAAAATGAAACCGGTTGAATCTTTTTTTGAAAATATTTGGTCTGATAACCCGAAGCAGATTGATTATTCGGACAGGTGTTTAGAAATAATTGTAACATGGGATGAAAACGGTTCTAAACATGTGTCTTTGCTCGAAGGCTTATGTAATAATCAAGGAAATAGTAATCAGGTTAATGAGAAATTATTTATATTTACTGGATCAAGAATGGTTGAAGGTAATTTTTTAGCCGAATCCACCGGGTCGATAGTAGCTGTTTACGCTGACGATAATGCTATTATCAATAATTGTCATTATGACAGCGTGAATGATGATGTTTGGATTGCAAATAAACAAAAGATGCCCCCGTTGGAAAAGCCGGTAAAGATCAGCTTCCACTTGCCTCGGCCAACTAATTGATATAAATTTTTGAAGATATGAAATTATTTTCTATGCCTGTTTTCTCGTGTTTTCTCATTTTTAATTTTGTCCCGTATTTACTCTCTGGAGATGAGTCAGTTTCAATTAAGCTGGAAATTGAACGTGCTCTTGGGAGGGGTGTTAAGTGGATAAACTCTGAGCAGAATAGCAGTTCCGGGCAATGGGGAGAAGCGGATTATCCTGCTCTAACTGCACTTGCTTTGCGCTCAACCATGGGGCATCCGGATTCAGCAGTGGTTAAAAAGTATGCCGATCAACAGGCAAAGGGTTTTTCCTTTATATTATCAAAGGTACAATCCGACGGTGGAATTTATGGCAAAGGTTTAGCTTCATACAATACTGCAATATGTATGATGGCTATGATCCAATCCAAGGATCCCAAATATAATGATATTATCAAATCTGCTCGCAGGTTTTTAATCAATCAGCAGTCAGATTTTGATCGAAAGGGAGAGAGAGATAATGTGTTTGATGGGGGTGTGGGATACGGTTCCCGTTGGGCTCATTCTGATCTTTCTAATACCCATCTTGCAATGGAAGCACTTTATTACGCCAAAAAGTCATTTAAGCCAGAAGAAGGCGATGAGTTGGGGTTGGATTGGGATGCAGCGATTTCATTCGTAAGTAAATGTCAAAACTTGTCTGCTACGAATAAGGAAAAATGGGTCAGTCAAGATGATGAAGACAAGGGAGGTTTTGTTTACTTTCCAGGAAGCAGTATGGCTGGAGAGAAAAAAAGAAAAGATGGATCTGTTGCACTACGTTCTTATGGCAGTATGAGTTATGCAGGGTTACTAAGTTTTATTTATGCCGAGATGGAGCAGGGGGACCCTCGTCTAAAAGCAGTTCGTACCTGGTTGAATAAAAATTACAGCATTTCAGAAAATCCCGGGATGGGGCAGCAGGGACTCTATTATTACTACCATACCATGTCTAAAGCCCTTTCCCTTAGCGGTATTGAAAAACTTGTCGATAAGAATGGGAAGAGTAGGGATTGGAGGAAGGAGTTGGCCTTTGAGATGCTCAACAATCAAGACCCAAAAGGATTTTGGATTAATGAGAACGGAAGGTGGTGGGAACGTGACCCAGTGTTGGTAACTTCCTATGCATTGCTTACCCTTGAGCGAATATATTACAGTTTATAAAATTTTTAGGGCAACAATTAGATATTGATATGAAAACAATTGGATTTGTTTTATCTCTATTAACCCTATCCGTTTTGGGGTTGTTAGGTAAGGAGGAAAAAAATGGCTTTGTTGGTGGTAGCAAAGACATAATTTATTCCGATTTGAAACGGGGGGATTCAAGAAAATCTGTCATGAATAAAATGCGTGGATCCGGTTTTTTGCAGATTTACGAGGAGCGTGAAAATAATTTGGTTAAATGTGCATTAAAGCTCAACGGGTTCCGTTATGAGTTGGCTGCAAAATTAGAAAATGATTCATTGGCTTTTTGTCTTATTGAAGGCCAAAAAGGGTGGCAGTTTTCTTTCTATGAAGATGTGGTTGAACCACAGTGGGGAAATTTGAGAGAGATATTGGTTGATAGGTACGGAGAAAAAAGAAAAACTAGAGAATTTCCTGATTTGGTTGATGTGCCTTTGAATGATAAAGGAGGATATATTACAGATACATGGGATTTGAGTGACCGTTTGTTGATTCTCACTATCCTTTCTTTTGAAGTTAAAGACTGCTGTACCAATCAGTTGGTTGAATATTCTTGTTGTACTTTATTGATTCAACCCAAGGTTGAAACCTAGATGGGTATTTTCTCGAAATTTCAAAAAGGGTTTAAAAAAGGTGCCTCTGTTTTGCAGGGTGCTTTTGCCTCGCTTTCCGGAAAAAGTCGACTGGATGAAGACACGCTTCTTGATTTAGAGGAGGCGTTTTATGGAAGTGACTTTGGGGTAGAAACAACGGAGGATATTTTAAATTCAATTCGTGAGGCGCACAAAAACGACAAGATGTTGCGTGCCGAGGGAGTTGGTGAGATTGCCCGTTCGGTCTTAAAGAATATTTTAACTGGATCAGAAAGAGAGTTCGTTCTTAAAAAAGTTAAAAATAGTCCTGAAGTTCTTTGCTTGATTGGGGTAAATGGATCAGGGAAAACAACGACCAGTGCAAAATTGGGATATCAACTTAAATCTTCGGGTCGAAAGGTCCTTCTTGGTGCATGCGATACTTTTCGTGCAGCGGCGACCGAGCAGTTGAAGGCATGGGCAAATCGTTTAGAATTGGAAATCGTATCTGGCCACCATGGTTCGGATTCAGCAGCGGTTGCTTTTGATGCTTACTCCGCAGGAGAGTCGAGAGATTGCGATCTCGTCATAATTGATACTGCCGGGCGCTTGCATGTAAAAGAAGGATTAATGGACGAACTTGCTAAAATGAAAAGAGTTCTGGGAAAAAGGGATGAGAGAGCACCTCACCATTCATGGTTGGTCATTGATGGGTCAACAGGTACGAACGGAATAGAGCAGGCTCGCGTTTTTCATGAAAAATTTGGCCTCACCGGACTGGTTGTCACGAAATTAGACGGTACCGCAAAGGGTGGTGTGTTGGTTGCTATTTACCGTGAACTCAAACTCCCTATTTATTTCATCGGATTGGGGGAATCTCCTGATGATTTACAACCGTTCAGTGTTGATCAATATTTAGATTCTATTCTGCCAAAGGTTGAGTTGGAAATGTCGAAGTAGTTGAATTTTGTTAGAAGATTGATGTAAGACGATAATGGTTGAGCAAAGACACAAAAAATTAGAGGTCGGTTTAGAAAATCGTTCATATCCGATCTATATTGGCAGAAATCTAAATTTATTAGTTCAGGATATCATTCAGGAATGCCATAGCCAGGGAAAGAAGGTTGTTGCTTTAATGGATGATGGCTTAGTGAAAAGTAGTTCTGAATTGAAGGTTGATCTTCTCCAATCTATTCCGCACTTAGCACTTCCCAGTGGAGAAAAAACAAAGTCTGTCGAGTATTTGTCAAGAGTGTGGGATTTTTTAGCTAGAGAGGGCGTAGATCGAACCGGAAACCTTATTGCTTTTGGTGGTGGTGTTACTGGAGATCTTTCTGGTTTCGCTGCCGCTTCCTATTTGAGGGGTATTGATTTTTATCAGGTTCCAACCACTTTGCTTGCGATGGTCGATAGTTCTGTTGGTGGAAAAACAGGAATAAATTTGAGTGCGGGTAAAAATTTGGTTGGCTCATTTCATCAACCAAAAGCAGTTTTTATCGACCTCGATTATCTGACGACTTTACCTAAAAGGGAGTTTTCAGCGGGGATGGCAGAGGTAATTAAATACGGACTTCTTGGGAATCAGGGTCTTTACCAAAAACTCTTATCCATGAAACCCTTACTTGATTCACAATCAGAAGAACTGCCTGGGGTAATTGAGGCTTGTTGCATGGACAAAGCTAAGATTGTTGAGCTTGATGAAAAAGAAACAATCGGGTCAACTGGTGGTCGGGCACTTCTTAACTTAGGTCATACATTTGCCCATGCAATAGAGGCAGTGGCTGGATATGGCGAGTATTTGCATGGCGAAGCCGTTTCAATTGGCCTTTTATGTTCTCTTCGATTGTCAGTCATGATGGGGCATTGTAAAGAATCCGATCAACGTGAGTTGGAGAATTTGCTTAATTCCTATTCTCTACCGATCAAACTTCGATCTTCCTTACCCGTGTCCGATTTGAAAGTTGCAATGCAGTCAGATAAAAAAGTCTCTGGTGGCAAATTGAGATTTGTTGCTATGAGGAATGTAGGGGATGCTTTTGTAACTTCAGAAGTTGAGTGGGGTGATGTGGTTAAAGTTTGGAGATCTGTCGGTGCTGATTGAGGCACTTTCCCATGGAAGTTGAGCACGATCTGGTTGAAGCCTATTTTGAAAGTAATGGCTTTCTCGTTCGTCAGGCCGGTAGACCAGAGTCTTCATCTACCCGCAAGAAGTTAGAGTCATTACTAACGCTTGCAATTTTTAATCCAGCAGTCGGTCAAAATGCGTCAGATCTCGGTTTTAGGTTATATACAAGTGACTTGAAGAAAATTCGTTCGGGCTTGGTCTCCCTTCTTGGTTGGGGGAATTCGGGATTCACGAATGGTATGCTTAATAATGACAGTCTGCTAATTAAATATTTCAAAAATGAGTTGAAAGACAATAGGCTTGATTCAAATTTTAGCCCTAGCCCTGAGCTTGCGGAGAGTGGAATGGGTTCTTTCATGCGTTTACTTATTGTCCCAGCACTTCCTCGAAATGAGACAAAAATTACTGAAGTATTTACCATCCTTCAAAAAAATAAGGTGGATGGTGTTTTAACCACCAGATCTATATTGGAGAATTTGCTCAGGCAATCTGATCCTGGCCACTTTAACCCGGGCAAACCTTTTTCTCAGATTTTAAACCTCCTTAAAGCTTATGAACTTGCGAAAGAGCCACAACTTGAAATGTTCTAGTGTTTATGGCATCACAAATTCATTCAACTGCTATTGTTTCACCAAAATCAAATTTGGGAAATCAGTGCAAAGTGGGTGCTTATGCAATAGTGGAAGATGGCGTTACTATCGGTGAGAAATGTGACATTGAGGCTCACGCTATAATCAAAAAAGGAACTGTTTTGGGAAACGATGTAAGAGTTGGACATTTTTCTGTGCTCGGAGGAGACCCTCAGCATCTTGAGTTCGATCGCTCCATTGATTCGATTGTTCGGATAGCAAATGATGTTAGAATTGGAGAGGGTGTTACAATTCATCGTTCGATGCATGTAAGAGGTGCAACTAAAATTGGTGCCCGATGTTTTTTAATGGGTAATTGCCATGTTGGACATGATGGAGAGTTAGGGGATGATGTTATTCTAGCAAACGGAGCCTTGTTGGGCGGGCACGTATCGGTAGGAGATTTTACTTTTATAGGTGGGGGCGCCGGTATTCATCAGTTTACGAGAATTGGTGGCGGTGCAATGATTGGTGGTCTGGCAGAAGTATCCAGGGATGTTCCCCCTAATGTTACGGTTGCTGGTCGAAATCAATCCTGTGGGCTCAATCTGACGGGCATTAAACGGAGGAGGATTTCTAATGATGAAATCAAGGCTTTGAAGTATGCCTACCGACAGGTATTAATGAAAGGTGGTAATCCCACTGTAATTGCCACAAATTGCATTAATGAACAAATTGTTAAAGCAAATCCAAAAGCAAAAGAGTTTGTGGAATTTTTTCTTACAGAAAGCAAAGGATTTATCCGAAGCAGGTCGGTATTAACAAAACCCTAACATGGTAACTCAAACGCTTAAAATTTAATATTATTATGGAAGGCAAGATAGCTAAACTTAATGGGGTACGAGAAGGAAACGAGAAGTTGATAAAAGTTTCTCCTTCTGCTTCCCAAAAAATCTTTCATTTAATTGAGCGTGAAGATAAAGGAGATTTTTTGCGTATTCGGATAACGGGTGGAGGTTGTAACGGGCTTTCTTACAAGATGAAATTTGTTTCGGAACCAAAAGAGGGAGACATATATGTTTTAACTAGTGATGTTAAGGTATTGGTTGATACTAAAACGGCACTCTATTTAAGGGGCACGCTCTTGGAGTATTCTGATAAGCTGGTTGCAGGTGGGTTTAAGTTTTCGAACCCAAATGCGAAAGCGAGTTGTAGTTGTGGTGAAAGCTTCAACCTTTAGATTATATTAATTTTGTCTTGCTTAACATTCTCCAAAGTTGTGTTATTGGCATTTTACTAATTTTATATTCCTACTTTTGACAAGTCATAATCTAAGCTAACCCACATGGTTAAAAAACCTAGTGGAAAAAACAAAAAGCGGTATAACAATAACCGCGATTACATCCGTAAAAACGATAAAATTCGAGCCAGAGAAGTTCGGGTTGTTGGTCCAGAAGGTGAAATGCTTGGTGTCATGCCACCAGAAGAGGCTCTGAAAATCGCCAAATCACACCATTTGGATCTTGTCGAGGTTGCATCGAGTGCGGTGCCTCCCGTTTGTAGAATATTGGAATTTGGTAAATACAAATATGAACTTAGCAAGCAAAAGAAAAAGAAGACCAAAACTTCAAAACGCGTAAAAGAAGCGAAGTTTCGTCCTCGGATTGAGGAGCATGACTATGTAACGAAATTACGTCGTTCTGAGAAATTTTTACACCAGGGCAATAAGCTAAAGATTACATTAATGTTTCGTGGTCGTGAAATGGAGCATATCGACTTGGGTATGAATCTTGTAAAACAGGCTATTCAAGATCTTGCCGGAGTTGGTAAGCCAGACGATACCCCAAAACTTAATGGACGCTTTATTATCGTGAGCATGTCTCCATTACCGAAGCATCTTAGGGTACTTAAGTTTAATTCGCTCGAAGAAATTGATTCCGTAGATGATGAGGAGGACGACGAAGAAGATTTCGAAGAGGATTCCTCTGCAGATACTGTAGAAGCGGCATCTTGATCTGCTGATTTCATTACTTTTTTTCTATGGACTGGAAGTTCCTGCTGCTAGTTGCAAGTGGTGGAGCAATAGGATCAATTTTTAGAGCAATTATCTTAGTTCTATGTCGCTCTTGGATGCCTTGGCAGACAGTACTTACAAATGTATTGGGTGCTTTTTTGGTTGGCATACTACTGAGGTATTGGGAACAAAATAGTGAACCTTATTTTTTCCGTGCTTTTTGGATGATTGGCCTTTGTGGTGGCTTTACCACATTTTCCACTTTTGGTTTGGATGCTTACAGTTTTCTTAAATCCGGCCTTTGGTTGAATATGTTTGTTTACGTAACTATCAGCTTTGTTGGCACATTATGTGGAATTTTCCTGGGTTTTAAACTGTGCAGTGTATTTAGTCCTTAAAATTCTTCCCGCTTGCTTAGAATCGGCCTTTGTGTGAGGTTATACCGTGGTTTTTAGATTCATACTATTCCTAAATTTAAGCTTTGTTCATTTATACGGTGTGGTTTCGCCCAATCCATTTTTAAGGCCTGGTTCAAACCAAAAACCTCCTATCAGTAAACCTCTTCCCGTAAAGAAGACTGTTATCCGACCAAATATCGCTAAGGAAGTAGATTTTAAAGGATACTTTATTCTTAAGGGTCAGCCATATTTTTCTCTTTTTAATAGAAAGGTTAACCATAGTGAATGGATTACTTTAAGCGAAAAAACCTATGAGGAATTTATGGCTCAATCCTTTGATTTAGAAACTGAAACTTTGACTGTTCTTTATGAAGGACAATCTTTTGACCTGAAACTCATTGACGCAAAATCAGGGTCAGGTTTACCTACTTCAATTGGAAATCCATCTCCTGTTACTAAATCTGTTCCCGGAGCAGGAAAGCCGACTGTATCAAAAAGAATGCCACCTAAGCCACCTTTCGTCCCTTCGCTCCCCGCCAATGTCCCATTCACTCAAAATCAACAACCGGTTAGTTCATTGTCAGGTTTTACCTCCAATGGGGTAAGTTCATCTAGAAGTGTACCAGGTCTATCACTTCCAGGTTTGCCTTATCCTGGGGCTTTGCCAAGGCGATCCGTTCCTAATAATGTGTTACCCTTAAGGTCTGGTCAGGGAAATACGCTTAATGGGAATAGCGGTAGTTCTGGGATTTCAACACCTAGAGCAATCATGCCAAATAATACTTTAGCCACTGACCCTGTTGATTCTGGTAAGTCTGAGAGTTCTGATGCCTTTAATTTGCAAAATTTACCGCCCCCGCCGCCCCCGCCGAATATTTTACCGCCGAGTCCTCCCCCAAATATCCAACCCGCTCGTGAATAATACTTGTATTTATATTTGGTTAATAATCTTAATACCTATTTCTTCGTTCTCCAATGAAAGGAGAATTGGAAAGTTGAATACCTTAAGTTGGGAAAATTATTTTAATCTTGGGTCTAACACGAGTCCTTACTCCGCTGGTACATATTATCCGGATTTATCTTGTGTGGGTGCAGTCGTAACGGATGATTTGTATGGCACCGGTACTCTAGTTGCTCCTAATGTTGTGGTGACTGCCGCTCATGTGTTAAAAAACTATTGGTCCAGCCCAACACCGGTTCCAAGCGAATGGCAGTTCATTTTACATACCGATTATGAAAAAGCATCAAGCACGGTTACTTACGATGTAGAATCTATTATTCTTCACCCTGGGTGGAATAAGCGGCTCAGTCAAAACAGTGGAACTGGGGATGGGGATCGGTTAGGGGTTGATATAGCTTTATTGCTTCTAAAAACCTCTGTTGTGGGGGTCTTCCCGGCAAAATTGCCTACCGGGGCTTTGGAAACTGTTGGTACTCGAGCTGTGCTTGCGGGGTACGGAAGAATGGTAGATGGAAGTTCCGGGGTTGTGAGTTCCAGTAATAGTATTCGAATCGGGGGAGAGAATACCTTGGATCGTGTAGTTGCTGATGTCGATGCCCCAGGTGTTGACTCATCGAGTAAGGGCGGGTTATTAGCAGTAGATTTTGATTCTCCTCAAAATAATCAAAATACTCTTTCAGATGTTTCGCCTACTATTGATTATCTGGGATCAGGTACAAGTTCAGCTTCCCCATTATCATTAGAGGCAAGTTCTGCGATTGGAGATAGTGGCGGACCGGCTTTTATATATGATAACCTAGGATGGCGTTCGGTGGGGGTAGTTTCATACGGAACATCTGATTCCACATATGGAGATATTACTGTATACACTCGGGTGGCAAATCATTTATCTTGGATTAAATCTTATTTACCAAGCTGGGCACAGGCTAGGCAGATTTCATATTCTGGTTGGCTAGAACTTGATTGGTTTGGTTTTTTTTATGCTCTCACAAGCAATTGGAATTATCATGCTGTCCATGGCTGGTTTTATTCAATCGATTCCGATGGCGAGTCCTTATGGGGTTGGCAAAACGACCATGTAGGGTGGTGGTGGAGTGGGCTTGGTGTTTACCCATTTCTGTATTCCACTGGTCTTGGTAAATGGATTTATGTGAATATTGCGAAATCTAATAAAGATGTTCTTTATTATTACGATTATGACTTGGCTGATTGGGTATCATTAAGTCTCTCAAATTGACCCATTTACACGCTAATAAAACTTTCATGGAACCCATAAAAAGTATTTTTTCTAAAAGAGAATTGTTGTGGCAGTTTCTATTGCGGAATGTGAGGCAAAGGCACCGTGGGAGCGTATTGGGTGCATTATGGTTAGTTGTTAATCCTTTGCTTATGCTTGGGTTGTATGTGTTTGCTTTTGGTATTGTATTCGGTGGTCGATTTACTGATTCTCCGGATGAGTCCACTTTGGATTATGCACTTGGAGTTTTTTTGGGGTTGAGCGTTTTGGGGTTGGTTTCCGGTTCAATCGGAGTGTCCCCTAGCATAATTGTGAGTCAGCCTAATTTTGTTAAAAAAGTGGTTTTCCCATTGGAGATTCTCCCCACAGCAATGATTGGTGCCTTAAGTTATGATTTACTAATTGGTCTGGGTTTGTGTTTAATTGGAATTTGTTTTCTTGGGGCAGGGGTTTCGCTAAATTTTCTTTTAATCCCTATTCTTATTGGACCCGTTTTTCTTATCGCACTTGGGGTATCATGGTTTTTTTCTGCTCTTGGTGTCTTTATTCGCGATGTTAGTCACCTAGGCTCGTTTCTTGGGCTAGCCCTTTTGTATTCGAGTGGGGTTTTTTATTCTGCTGATAAGGCTCGTGATGCTGCTCCCGGAATCTGGAAGTTTTTACAATGGAACCCTCTTTTACAGATAATTGATTCTTTGCGTAAGGTAACTATTTGGGGAGGCGAACCCGACTGGGGTTCAATCGGATACGCATGGTTTTTTGGGATTATTGTACTTGCAGGAGGTTCCTGGTTTTTTAACCGATTACGACCAACTTTTGCAGATGTACTCTAGAGCTTAGATGTAAAGCTCTTTTGCTAATTTTTCCCATGTATGATCTTTTGCCCATTCCTTACCTGCTTTGCCCATTTTACTTCTCAAGATATTATCTTCGATCAATGTTGCGAGAGCATGTTTTAATTCGGATGGATTTTGGGGATTGGTAAGGATGCCAGTTATGCCATCCTTAACTGCATCTTCTACCCCACCAATATTGTGTGCTAAGATAGGAAGCCCATGCGAAGATGCTTCGAGATAGACGAACCCAAAACCTTCCACACTGTTCGACCTAGGCATCGATGCTAGAGCGAAAATGTCTGCTTCTTGGTAGCATTTCTTTAATTGCTTGTCATTAATGTCACCTAAAAAAGTAATCTTAAAACCAAGTCCCTTGCTTTGTTCAAGTAGTTGCTTATGAAACCTCTCTTTGATTATTGGTCCGGCAAAGACGCATTCGATATTATCTTTTAATTTTGTAGGCAGAGCATGAATTGCACTGAGTATTTGGTCCTGTCCTTTTCGGGGGTGAATACGAGCTACGCTAAGAATTTTGATTTTACCTTTAACCGTATTTTCTACTTTTCTTTCATGTACCCCCGATATATTTCTCGCTGCTGCTCCTGGAAATAAGAAAATTTTATCTGCAATATTTGGAAATATTTTCAAAAGTTCTTTGCGATTGAAATTTGATAAAACATGAATTTTCTTTGATTGGTTCAAAACTTTACAAAATAAGGCTCTTTCAATCGGGTTTTTGCAAAATCGAATGAGTTCAGATCCGTGAATTGTAATTATAAAGTTAGGATTATTTCTTATTAACCACCCAAATCTGATCCATGCACGCAAGCTTCCAGGTTCTGCAAAGTGAAGAATGGTATTCTGGGTAAACTGTTTTTGCCGTTTTTTAATTTCGCGGAATAACTTCCAACTGCAAGCCCAGTCCTGGCTTCCTTTAAGAGGTAATTGACAAATATGCTCCTCATCGCTGGCATAATTTGGAACCCAGGCTTCAATACTATCTTCAAGTTTTCTCTTTGCATGGACTAATTCTTCACAATACACACCTGCCCCTCCTCTTTTGGGTGGATATTCGTGTGCCATTATTATGATCTTTTTGTTGTCCATATGAGTGAGTTCTTTATTCTTTATTGGATCAGCCTTTCTGCAACGATCAAAATTTATTTTAAGGCATATTTAATGAAAATAAAAAAAGCATTAGTTACAGGAGGGACATCTGGGATAGGATTAGCAATTTGTGAACAATTGCTTGCTGGTGGCTCGGAAGTTTATTCCGTTTCTCGGAATCCTCACAAATGTGAAAAGCGAGCAAATTTTCACCCGTTACAACTCGACCTAGCAGATTTATCTGCAGTCTTTGAATTTTGTGAAAATTTCATTATGAAACATGGCATACCAGATCTGTTAATTAATAACGCAGGTTATGGTGTTTTTTACGATTGGATTAGGTTTCCACGCAATGAGATTGAGAAACAGATAAATGTTTTGTTTTCCAGTCCAGTTCTAATGTGTAAATCATTTGCACCGAAAATGGCAGAAAGGGGAGGGGTTATTATTAATATAAGCTCATTGGCCGTTTTATATCCACTGCCCTTCATGCCCCTTTATAATGCAGGTAAATCTGCACTATCTGCTTTTACTAAATCCATGATTCTCGAAGGTAATAACAAACTTTGTTGGATAGATTTTCGTTTGGGAGATATTTCCACAGGTTTTAATCAATCGGCACCAAAGCAAGAATTTAAGCAGCAAAATCAATCAATGAGAAATGCATGGAATCAAATTGAGAAACAACTGGACGAGTCTCCAAACGCAGTTTTTGCTGCGAAGCAAATTATTCGTGCAGTTGATCGAAGAAAGGTAGGCACTCTATACGGTGGTGGATTCTTTCAGGCTCGAATTGCCCCTTTTTTACGAATTTTCTTAGGAAATAGGATATTAGATTGGGTTTTACGTATAAGATATGGAATGTGTAAGATTTTTTAATTATGATGCGGGGAAAGCAATTTAACATACAAATAAAAAATACCTTTCAACTTGCTTCTCACTATAAAACTATAATAAATTACAATGATGTCTTTGATTAAGAATGCCCTGCCAATTGTTTTTGTATTTTTTTCCATTACAAATCTTTATGCTCAACCTACTATTTGGAACTCGGCTACATCATATAACATAGGTGATTTAGTCGTTTCTGGTGAATCTACGTACATTGCTATTTCAGAAAGTTCTAACCAAGAACCCCCTAACGCTACCTATTGGACTGACCTTTCTGTTGCTGCATCAGCCTTAGGCGTTCCCGAAGAAACTGTTCCAACTCTTGATACAACTACCATTCTAGATAGCTTATCTGCCTTAGAAAGTCCGGATGACAATACGACATCTGTTAGCTCCTCCAAAATTATAAATATTTCCACAAATGGATATTCAGAAGCAGGTGCACAAAAAATGTCTGCCGGTTTCATTATTAGCGGAACTGAAAATTTAAAGGTTTATATAAAAGCTGAGAAATCACAAGAAGCTGGTATAACCCCTCTAACAAATCCGAAATTACAGGTTTGGAATATCTCTAGAACATCGATGCTTTACGAAAATGACAATTGGGGAACAAATTCCAATGTTTCTGAAATTAATGTATTGGGTGGAAGTTACCCACCGATTGAATCAACGGATGCAGCAGTTTTAGTTACTCTTGCACCCGGAGCATATCTAGTTGATGTTTTTGGTGCTGCTGGAAATACAGGAAAAGCCCTAGTAGCTGTAAATAATGTAGATTCAACTTCCAGTAGCCAATTAATCAACATTTCAACGAATGGATACGCCTATACAGGTGCGCAGAAAATGTCAGCTGGCTTTATCATTTCTGGAACAGAAGATGTAAAAGTTTATATCAAGGCAGAAAAATCACAGGAAGCTGGCATTACGCCACTAACCAATCCGAAATTACAAATCTGGAACATATCGAGAACAACGATGCTTTATGAAAATGATAATTGGGGAACGAACTCTAATGTTTCTGAAATTAATGCATTAGGCGGAAGTTATCCACCGATTGAAGCTACGGATGCCGCTGTCTTGGTGACACTTTCGCCAGGGGCTTATCTTGCAGATGTTTTTGGTGCGTCTGGTAATGTTGGCAAAGCATTAGTTGCAATTAATAAAGTAAATTAACAATGTTATAGGTTTAGTTCCTAAGATTTTAATTTATTAGTTGAGCTAACATATGACCCAATATTTACTATTTAAGTTTTTTTCAGAAAACCTTTTGAGTGTGCAATTTGCGTAGCTAGATTTTTTTTAAAACAATAAAGATAATCCTTTGGTTTTAAGGACTTTTCTTTAACTAAATATTTAATATCAGTTGATGTATCAGAAAGATTTTTTTTGATCGCTGCATAAAAGTTGATTTGCAAATCGTAATTAAAATAACTATCAAAAAATTTAATTTCTGTAGTGGCTCTTTTGTACATTCCAAAAAAGCTAAAATTATGCGAGTGAAATACTAGGGCTTCGCTTTGATAGGCCAAACAATATCCTGCTTCGATTACTTTTTTTGCCCAAGTTTGATCTTCACCAAAATCAACATTTGGAAAAGGGATTTCTTCCCAAACTGTTCTTCTTATTCCAGAATTATT
The DNA here is from genome assembly GCA_018675995.1 of Opitutia bacterium. Taxonomy (GTDB): domain Bacteria; phylum Verrucomicrobiota; class Verrucomicrobiia; order Opitutales; family Seribacteraceae; genus Seribacter. The sequence continues at coordinate 31,923 of JABGWZ010000223.1, forward strand.
ATTTGAAAAGAAATGTAGTGTCTGTCTTAGCGAAACATTATTTTCGTATTCATTCCAATCATTAATTTTTCGAATTGGTAATTCGTTCATACTCTCAAAGTGTAGATCGAGATCTCTTTGGATTAGTTTAGGGTGATTTAAATGAGCAATGTGCCTGCCAAAGACTCCAGCAATGTTTTTATCTTCAAATGTTTTCACCATTGTAGATAACCAATTATCCCGTACTGGAAGGGAATCTTGAGTTAGGAGAAGAATAATTTCCCCACTACTTTGTTTAATTGCCTGATTTCTAGTTTTCCCGTGCTGAAAATCTATTTTATTAATCGTTATTAATTTAAATGGTATTTTGGAGTTATTAAAAAGTTCTTGTATCTGATTTATTGAGTCATCAGAACTTTCTGAATCAATTATTACTATTTCCCAAGAATCTTTATAGTCTTGAACAAGAAGTTTTTTACATACTTCCAGCAATAAATCACCACCGTTAAAAGTCGGTATTATAACGCTAGCTTTTTTGTTCATGATTTCGTTAAAGATTTCACAACCATTTTAGCACTTTTTTCCCATGAAAGATTTGTTATGTATTCGATTCCGTTCTTTATATTTTCCAATCTCTTTTCATCGGAGCAGAGAAGATCATTTATCGTTTCAAAAATAGCGAATGGAGTCGGTTTTGCATAATGAACAGTATTTTGGGGATATGTTCTTCTAGTATTTTCGCCATCAAATTCAATAACGGGTAATCCGCAAGCCATCATTTCCAATGGAACTAATGAGTAATTTGTGGCAGAAAAAACGCAACCTATATCACACTTTCTGTACAGTTTACCTAGGTCAGTTGGAGTAAGCACTGAGTGAATATCGTATGAAAACTTAACTTTTAAAGGAACTTTTTTTTCGCCAAAAAATTCCGCATGAAAAGGAATACCTTTTTTGTGGAGAATCGTTAAACCTAGTATTATCAGTTCAGTTAATCTTCTTGGTGTTCCTGATCTGGAATAAATTGCAATTCTTGGTTTGTGTCTAAGGTTTTTTTGGGGAGAGTGAAAGAATATTTCACGATCTACTGCAAGTTCAAAATAACCTGCCACATCTGCCCCAACATTTTTAATTTCACTAGCTAACCAACTTCCTGCAGTTATGCATTTAAGTCCCATTTTATAAGTTTCAAGAGCAAGGAAATATTCTGTGCCAATCGGTGAGAAATTGGGTTCAAAATCTTGTACAAAATAGTATTTTGGTCCTTTGTAAGAAAAATTTGGCAGGTAATAACAAGTATGATATGAAGTGCAGATCAGTCCGCTTGAACTCAAATTTACAACTTTATCTTTCTTTAAAAAATAGACATTTGCTTTTAACTGAAAGAAGTGATCTTCGATAACCTGCTTTGCATCTTCGGGGCTTTTATGAATGGAGTTACCGCATACCCAGATATTGTTTTGATAACCAAATTTTTCAAGCCAGCTTATAATACGAAAAATTGTTGTATGCCCGCCGGAACCAATGTTAAAGTCTGGAATTATCCAATCGAATACTTTCTTACAGCAGGTTGTTTCGGTTACTGAATGTATTAAGGAGAGTTTATCAGAATTTTGATTAACTTGATCCATAAATCCAGGTTCAGTTTTATTTGGCCTGGGTGATTCCTTCCTAAATCTTTTCTGAATTCTCCTCACGGGAGTTAGTAACTTCCAAGAAAGAGAATTTTGTATACTAAGAATTTTACTTCTCAGGTATTCATTTTCAGCTGTTAAGTTGTTAGAAAAGTGAACTTTTTCTTGGTTGAGAACTCGCTCGATTTGTAATTCTTTTTCTTTCGAATGGTTCTCTTCTTTCAGTTTTATAATGAATTCCGTAATTACAGAGTTATGACCCGAAGATTTATGAATTGATTCTAAACACTCTGTTATTAGTTTGCCAGCAATGGAGCGAAATTCATCTTGATTTGAAACTATGCTATCTAAAACAATTTGGTTTAAATAATGATATGCAATTATTGATGGCGATAGATTAGAAACCTTTTGTTGAAGGAAATTATTTTTTTGGAATTCTGATGATGAGTAGGTTGATAATCTGAGCCAATCCTCTTCGTGAAAATGTGTTTCTTTGGCAAATTCGTAATCAATAATTTTATAATCCTTATCTTTATTAACTAGAATGTTTCTCCCCGCGAGATCTCCATTAGTCCACCTTTTGTTAAAAGAAGAGTTTAGATTTGATTCTGATAAAAATGCTAGTATCAAAGACTCAACAATTTTCTTATCGTTTGACCCAAGTGTTCCGAGTACTTTTGAGGAAAGTTTTGCAATTTCTGCTTCCCATGAATCAATAGTTGACTCGATAATTTCATCGTTAAATTTATCAGTAATATTAACTAAAATTTTATCTACATCCTCATGGTTTAAAATTCCTTTATCTAATAATTCATGGATGGGGTTACCTTCAAAAAATTCTTGAGCAAACAGTTGGTAAGATTCAATTGTTTCAAAGAAGATTGGCTTGCATGAGATATCCGGAAATAAGGAATTAAAAGCTTTAGCTTTTTCAAATGTCCTTGAGGGTTGGTTCGTTATCGTAAGGTGAATCGCCGTACCGGTATTTAAAATTAATTTATAAAAACGTTTAGCTGTTCGTACTAGTTGAGCACTTTGCTCTAACTCTTTGATTGAAGTAATTTCTTTACTCTTAATTTGGTTCCTTAAAAGTTCAAAAATTCTTTCTTGAGTTAATATCTGAATTTCGACCATTTTAATTAGCTTCTATAAAATAACTAGGTGCGAAGTTGTGGAGTGTATTTAATTTAGCAAAATCATTTGCCATGGATTCTAGCTCGTTTTGATGGTCAAGAGGATTACCGTTTGTTCCATCATGTTCTTTAATCCATTTTTTATTTAGAATATGCTCATTCAATTCACA
>JABGWZ010000138.1 GCA_018675995.1 Opitutia bacterium
GGAACAGGTGCGAATTACAATTATGGAAATGACCAAATATCTGATCTGATGGGGGGGAGTAGTGGTTCAAGTGGAAGGTTCTTCCAGGGTTCTGGTGCCGGTGGTGGTGCACTTGAGCTTAAAGCGAATGGTGATTTAACTATTTCTCCCGGCGTTTTAGTTAGTGCCAACGGCGGCGATGGTCGTACTAATGGTGGCTTAATGGACTTTGGCGGAGGAGGCTCAGGCGGGGCTCTAAAGTTGTCCGGCAAGAATATTTATAACAATGGATTACTTCAGGTTCTAGGGGGGAATTTGAGTGCTGGAGGTGGACGTATTGTCATGGCTGCAGGTGGGACGATCGAAAAAGGCTTAATGTCAGTTGGTTCAGGAACTTTCAAAGAAGTTAAGCCTCCAGTAGTTTCAAACTCTGAACAGATTTATCTTTCCTACAAAAGTACTGGGAGAAAAGAAATTAGAAAAACTGTTTCTACACGGCCCAATAACTTAGTTGCTTACTGGCCAATGGACGAGGGCGATGGAACCCAAACGGTTGATGCTCTCGGTCGCTTCGATGGATCATTAATTGGAGGTGCAACTTGGGTCGATGGTTACTTTGGGAAAGGAATTAAGTTTGATGGTTCAAGTGGTTATGTCATGACACAGGCAGTCGCAGATCAACTTGATATCAATGGTAAGAAACCAAGAACCATTTCATTTTGGGTAAAAGTGGATGGAAATAATCCACAATCCGAGCCTGGATTTTACGGATATGGAGAAACTTCGAGTTCTAATGGAATGAATAAATTCTGGGGCATTCGTAACATTAAAGATGGTGGCTATACACAACTTCTTAGCCAACATTGGGGATGGAATCCACGGGCGTATCACTCAGATAGTTTATTAGAGCGGTGGGCACATTTTGCGCATACATTTAACGGATCGGAGCTTGCTATATTTATGGACGGTTCGAGTATTGCAAATTGGACTCGTTCACAGATTAGCACAGGAGTTGCTCAAACTTTTCAATTCGGCCGCTGGCGGAATGATTCAAGGGCATATTTCGGAGGCACGCTTGATGATATGAGAGTGTACGATATTGCTCTAAGCGAAAATGAAATCCAGCAAATTTTTTCCGGACAGGATTTGGTTGAGGATATTGTTTATTTACAACATACGATTGATGCTTCAGGGGACCCCACTTCTTTTTCTTCTTCTCCTTTACCCACAGGATTGAGTTTTAATTCTTACACAGGTGAAATCACTGGTAGACCTTTTCAAGTAGGCATATTCGATCTCAATGTCAGTGCCACGAACTTGGCTGGAATAGGCACTAATTTACTAAGGCTTGTGGTCGATAAAGCTGCACCAGTTGTTTCGACCGCAGCCCCTAGAAATGTAACATCTTCCACAGCTTCCTTTAGTGCGTTAATTGACAGTGATGGAGGAGACCCTCCTGCCCTCTCGCTTTTTTGGGGTGATAATGACGGTGGGCTAAGTAGTCAGGTCGATCTGCTGAACGATAATCTTTGGGATTACCGGGTTGACCTGAATGGCACTCACCCGGAAGGAATTGTGACCCAATTGATAGAAGGATTATCAAAAGGCGAAAATTATTACTATCGGTGGATGGCATCCAATTCTGTCAGTTCTGGAGTATGGAGTCTGCCACCTCAGGAGGGTATTAAAGCTTGGTGGAAGTTTGACGAGTCATCAGGTAATTTTGCCTTGGATGAGATTGGAGGAAATAATGGCACTCTTGTAGCGATGGATTCCAGTGATCATGTGTTTGGTAGGATTGGAAATGCCCTACGCATGAATGGAGCTGGTGAGCATATTTCTGTTAAGGGCTTTAAGGGTATAGTTGGCGATAAACCAAGGACCATCGCTTTTTGGGTCAAGACTTCAACACCAAACGGAGCAATCATTAATTGGGGAGAAGATGAAAATGGAGCCAATTGGGCAGTTTCTATTTTGAACGGATCCATTCATCTTAATATGGGAGGTTCTAGATTAACAGGTAATACAATTTTACATAACAATTCCTGGCGGCACATAGCAATGGTTCTTCCAAGGGGTGCAAAAACGGCCAAAGACGTTTTCGTTTATGTTGATGGGCGTAAGGAAAATGTCACATCAGGGCATGACTTTGATTTTGCTGCTAACTCAGTGAACGGTCTGAGTCTTTGGCTTGATGCAAGTGATTTAAGTACCGCTGATAGCAGTTGGTTCGATAAGAGCGGTAATAATAATCATGCCACAAAAAATGGGTCTCCTGAGGTTTTGGAAAAGGGGTTAAACAAACTTTCTGTAATGAAGTACAGTGGTGCAAATGGCCAGTATCATTCCTTTGACAGAATTAGTGATATTCGAACAGTTTTTGCAGTTGTTAAATACAATGCTGGGTATTGGTACCTATTGGGGGATACGGGTAGCTATGATTTTCATGGTAATGGAGTGGGTGCGATTTTCCATTCGGGGCATGCCCATAATAGCATAAAGAATGGCTCTGTTTTGAAAGTGAATGGGTCGAATTACAGTCTTTACGGCCCATGGCCGAGAGAGTTCGCGGTTATATCTTTGAGAACAAGCGGTAATGTGCGGGCAAATAATTTTTCTAACGACCGAAATTATGGTGGGCGAACTGCCAATGGAGAGCTTGGCGAATTACTCGTTTTCAATACCGCTTTATCAGATGCTAACATGCAGGAAGTACAGGATTATTTGGACTATAAATGGGGTTTTATGGGAGTCAATACATCAGAGGCAAATGATTTTCGGATTGGAACTGATGAAAATGGTAATCATTTTTCTGGCATTATAGACGAGGTCCGACTTTATGAGCATTCTCTATCATCTCAGGAAATCAACAGTATTGCACTTAATGGAACAATGAAATTCCAGACATCGATGTTTGCAGTTCCTCCTGTCGTAGAAATCGTGAGCCTTGTTCCTCAGTTAAATGGTACAGCTTTGATCACAGGCAACTTGGTCAGTAAAGATTCAAATAACCCAACTGTTACTTTATATTACGGAACTGAAAATGGTGGGTTTGATACTGGGGCATGGGATAATTTCGTCCAAGTCTCATCGGGGCAACCGCTGGAACTGGGGGAGTTTAACGCCACGGTAACAGGTCTAATACCTGGTGAGACTTATTATTTCCGTACTTTTGCTCAAAGTGCTGACGGAGAAGATTGGTCAAGTGGTGCACCTGAAGTAATTGATGATCTAATGTCCTTTTGGAGATTTGACGAAGAGTCAGGTTACTTTGCTTATGACTCTACATTTCCTACCCATCTGGCAAAATTTGAAGGTGAAGATAATAATATATCCCGTTCCGATGGATACCTTGCAAATGGCCTTAGTTTCGATGGTGGAACTAATTGGTTGAATTTAGATTTTAATCAAAGTGGGTACTTGGAAAACTCTTTTTCTGGTCGAACTGTGAGTTTTAGGTTCAAGGCTTCATCTAAAGTTTATACTGGACCAGCTGTGACGGAATATCAAAATATTGCGGCCTATATTCCGTTTGATGAGGGAACTGGAAATAATGCGGATGATTTGAGTTTTTATAAATCAAAGGGAATCGTTTCAGGTGGTTCACAATGGGTAGATGGTCTATATGGAAAAGCACTAAGTTTCGACGGTGTTGACGATACTTTGTCTCTTGGGATATCGAGTATCCTTAAGGATTTGCATAAAAACTCTTACTCTTTATCTTTTTGGGTAAAGCCCACAATTTCTGCACCTGGAAAGTATACTAACGGCCAGCTGAACTCCTTTGGTTTTAATCTGCCTTTGAGTGAATCTTATTTTTCTGGAACTGATCTTCTTTTTTCTTTAAACCCAAGCGGTTCAAGTATTTTGACATCCGGTCCTGAGGGGACTGGCTTAGCATTTGCAAATGATGATCATTTTAAAAATGCGGGAATAGGTATCACAAATAATGATAATTATATGTCCTTGTTTGTGGGAGCCTTTCAAGCTAAGGAACCCGGTACTTATACTTGGGAAGTTCGTGGAAACGATAACCGGGGTGTTTTATGGATCGATTTGGATCAGGATGGATCCTTTGAGCAACTTGGAGATTTGGGAGCTGAGAAAATACTTGATGCCGCATATCCGAATGATGACGGGGCCACAGTCACTCTGTCTTCTGGATATTACCCCATTGCTCTTGTACATGCAGAGCAGACTGGTGGGTCTTCAATCAATTTATATTTTTCAGCACCAAGTTCTTCCTCCGGTCCAACTTCTTTGACTTTGGTTAATCCATCTGATCCTTTGCAAAGCGATTTATTTGTTACTGAAAACTTATATTCGCTTGCAAAGCGGGGTCCATTCTCGCTTCTTTTGGATGGTGACCATCGGCTTTCTTTTAATCATAGTACAGCCAGTCAGTCAGTTGCTCTAAATTCAGACACTAGCCTTACCTCATCTGATTGGACCCATGTCGGTGTGGTTGTTGATTACAACTCATCTTCGGTTAAACTTTATCAAAACAGCGAATTAATGGACGAGGATGTGATTCCTGACGATAGTCCTGTAAATCTCCTTGCTTCCGAGGCTTGGAATATTGGAGGTTCAAGTAAAATTTCTAAAGACTTCTTTACCGGTCAGATTGATGATTTGCGGTTTTATAATGTTGCTTTAAGCGAATCGGATATCAATGCAACCTATTTGGATGATCTTACGGGTACTCAACCTGCTGGGTACGAAAATCAAACTCTCTACGATGAGGGGTCGGAAGTATCGGGCTTGGGGATTGTTTTGGAGGGCAATCAATTAAAGGCAAAAGTGGCTGAAAACGGATCTTTGGCTGAAGTTAGCAGTGATCTTAATTTAAGAGACGATCAGTGGCATCATGCTGTTGTATCATTTGGTGATTCCCCGAGAACATTAAAACTATACCTTGATGGAGCACAGCAAGGTGAGGCCGCAATCTTGGATTACTCGACTGTATCTTTGCATCCTGATGCACCATCTTTTGGAAGAAGGATTGGAACTAATGTTTATAGTGATTTTGGTAATTACAAGGGACAGCTAGATAATTTAAGAATATACGATCGTGGTCTGGTAGAAACAGAAGTTATATCAATCTATGATGGCGATTCCCCGAATGATGGTTTCCTTGAGTTTCTCGCTATTGAGAAGGCTGAAGTGCAGACTCTTTCGCCGGTGAATGTATTGCCGACTCAGGCAACAATAAGAGCCGAGGTTTTATCGATCGGAGGAGAAATTAATTTAGCGGAATCTATTGTCGATAAAAGTTTTTCCATAGAAAGTATTCCCGGTATGCAGGCTTGGTATTCTGTTCAGGACTTGGATGGTGATAACATAGATGATCAGGGCAATATTCTTTCGAATGGTGATCAAATTATTCAATGGATGGATGGATCGGGGCAGAGCCGTAATATGGCTTACACATCCGGAAATCCTAGGTTCTACTCCTCAGCTTTGAACGGCAAGCCGGTCATTAGTTTTGATGGTAATGATATGATTTGGGGGGATACTAATTTTGATTTCCTTACAAATACCGGATACACAATTGTATCTTTGGCCAGATATACTGGAGGACGAAATAACCGTGTAATTTCATCGAGGTCAACGAATTGGCTTTTCGGTTTCCATGGAGGCTTGGTTTCAAGGTTCTATGCGAATGGTTGGATTAGTACTGGTGGCCCGTCCGATAATGATTGGCATCTTCACTTAGGGACGATTGAGGCAAAGGGTGGAAATCCAGCAGCTTCTTTTTGGAAAGATGGGGTGGAGATGGTTTCTGGTCATCGGGGTTCGAATAATACCAATTTTGGCCCTGGTGTCCTTCAATTTGGTGGTTATCGAAACAACAGCGAACGATCCACTTGTGAAATAGCTGAAGTAATGGTTTTCGAGAAGGAACTTAATCAGTTAGACCGTGCCAAGATTGAAGGATATTTGGCACATAAATGGCGTGTTAACGAAAGTTTGCTCCCTTCAACCCATCCTTATTTTGCTACCAATCCATATGGTGGTATTGAAGAGAGTACAGTGGTTGAAACCGTCGGTGGAGATAAGCCTATTCTTAAAATTTTTTGGGGAGATGAATGGATAGATGCCAATTCAACTTTAGTTTCTGATACAAATGATTCTTATTGGGATTATGTTTTGGATATAAATGGAGGGGATCCAGTCTCACTGGGAATATATGAAGCATCATTGAACGGACTAACTTTCGATAAAACTTATTACTACAGGGCATACACTCAAAATTTAGGAGGTGAGCAATGGGCAAGCGAGGTGAAATCTTTTACTGCAAGTGACACCAGGTTTACTAAATATACTATGGATGGTTTGGTTTTATGGTTCGATGCAATGGATCTTGATGGTGATGGAGAAAGGGATCAATTTATTGACGGAAATACAGTTCCTCTTTGGGTAGATAAATCAGTTAGCCAAAAAAATGCGCTTCAAACTGTTCCTAATGCTATGCCAAGCTATGCCAAGTCTGTTTTTAATAGTAACCCAGGTATTCGCTTCGGATCCGGAGAGTCTTTTAATGTTGGCTCCCTTA
>JABGWZ010000141.1 GCA_018675995.1 Opitutia bacterium
AGACAGGTCAATGTCGCCCTACTCGACCAGAGCGGTAATTTGCATAACCCGCCCATCACCCAAACGATTTCTGTAAACTATCAGTCCACGACCGGTGGATACCAGACACCCACCGGCGACACCATTCATATTACCTCCCCCGGTAATGGGTCGGTGGTCACCCCAAACAATGACAACCTCTCAGTTAATATTACCTATCAGTCAAATGCTGGCGGATACCAAACGCCTACATGGGCATATAGGATAGACTCCGGATTTCCAGCCTATGGATCTCCACATGGAGGTATTCAGGTTGTAGGTACAACCAATCGAAACGACATATTCAACGGTTTGTCTTATGGGCAAAGACAGGTCAATGTCGCCCTACTCGACCAGAGCGGTAATTTGCATAACCCGCCCATCACACAATCGATTTCTGTAAACTATCAGTCCACGACCGGTGGATACCAAACACCTACTGGAAATTACCAGACGCCTACTGGAAATACAAACCAGCCATCCTCTCCAAATGATCAAAATAATAATACACCTATTCCTATTTTATCTGCCTCGGATGGTCGGGTTCTCATTGATCAACTGAATGGAAAATTCAGATACCGAGATCTAAAAAATATAACCGTGTGGACTGTTTCTCAAAGCCAAGGAACATGGCAAATTAGGACTGGATTTCATGACAATTCACTCGGCTACAGTACTAATGGTGCACTGAATCAATATCCTGCTAATTTGAGCACCGGGACTCCATACCAAATAGATTCCCAAGGTATATACATTTGGAATCCATCCGCAGGTGCACTCTATTATGAAATTGAATCCGTAGTGAACGGTATGGTTACATCTGATTACTATTTTGGCTCTACACAAACAACATCTATTGGAAAGAGTTACATGTTTATTAATAAATCTCTTGCAGAAACCTTTTACGCATCCAAAAACCCAAACTCTACTCCGACATCTAATCCCTCCCCTGCTCCTACTCCCCAGCCAACTCCTGCACCTGTTTTATTAAAGCCAATTGTGGAAACGGTTAACTTTTCCACAAACCAAAGGAGTATCACATTGAATGGAAAATTGGTACAATCTGGATCATCGAATTCTTCAAGTGACGAGACTCTTGGTTTCTTAATTTCTCCAATAGCTAAATTAGATCCTCTTAATTCAACAACTTCAAAAATCATAAGCGTTCTAAATGGAAATGAAAATTTTTCATCCGTCTACTCACCTGCGACTGGAAATATATTTTACTTTAAAGCATTTGCAGAGAATCAAGTTGGAATAACTTATGGACGAACTCTGAAAATTTCTCTCCAGTCAGAATCGGATCCAAATAAAATGAACGCACAGGAAAAGGCTGTATATATTCTTAAAGCTGATTCTATTGAAATTGCGGGTGGATGGTTGCAAAATAACTGGTTTGGAACTTTTAAAGAATTTGGCAATGGATGGACATACCATGCGGATCATGGATGGCTTTATTTATCCGCAGATTCCGAGAATGGAATCTGGGCATGGTCACGGGATCGTGGATGGGTATGGTCAAGAAAAGGAATTTATCCATTTTTCTATCAGAAAAATATTGGAGATTGGATATATTTCCTGATGAAAAGAAACGGCGTATTATATTATTATAACTACTCCGATAAAGCTCTGGAACAACAACGCCAATAAGTTTTTAATTAGATTATGAACTTTGTATAAGTTCATAAATAATTTAGAAAATTTATATAATTTTGGAAAAATCAACCATAGATAATGCCCAACAGGTTGGCAGTTTGAATAATGAAAACCAAGCATGTACAAGAGTTGATTGGTTACTCTTTATCCTTTGTGCAATTCTTTTCATTTTACCCCCACTCTTTTTTCTTGAATTAAAAAATAATCAATGGGTGGAAGGATTTATTCCAATCCGTATGGTTAATGCGGAGTTAAAATTTTGTGTCTTAATAATAACCGTATCTATACTGCTAGGAATTGTCTGGATCCGTGCTCATCTTGCCAGACAGTTCAAATCACCTGATAAAAAGATTTATTTTTGGAGTGGTATTTTCTTAATCAGTATATGTATATCTTCCCTTCTTGCACATAATATTGAACGTGCATTTGTATACAGCTTTATTTGGCATCTATTACCCATGCTGTTCGCATTCAGCTTGTTTCAAGTAGATTGGACACAGAATAAACTAAATGGAATTATGGTTACTCTGATACTGGGTGGATTACTTTCAAGTCTGGTAGTAATGGATCAACACTATCAATGGACAGACTGGAGTCATCAATTACCTCGAATTGGTTATGGTGGATTAATTTATAATCAAAATTTTGCTGCCGAATATCATGCACCACTTCTACCCATTGCTCTTTGTTTAGTATTCGTTACAAAATCAAGAATTCATAAGGGAATATTTCTGGGAAGTTTGGTGTTTATATTTATCCCTGCACTTTCTCTTTCACTTGCACGTGGTGCATGGGTTGGATTGATTGCAGGTTGTTTTTTGACTGGTTTAATTTTTATCTCAATGATTTTTCTACGGAAGAAGAATCTCAAAAAAGAGAATAAAAAAACAGCCCTTTGGATATCATCTTCTTTTATTCTTTTATCCATTACTCTGCCTGTTTTTTTATTTACCTCAGATCTATGGAAAAAGAATGTTCCGACAGCTAAGAATTCTGAAATACAAAAACAGTCATCAACTGAAGCTAAAGAATTAAAAAGTATCGTAAAAATCAGTAATGAATCAACAGGTAGTGGCAGAAGAATTGTGCTTTGGAAAGATGCTTTAGAAGCTGTACTTTCAAAAGATTTTCTATTTGGAAAAGGAACTGATCATTATGAATTACATTTCCATGAAAGTGCATTACGATCGGACCGGACAACTGGTAGTACATTAGTCCGTTTTGTTCATAATGATTTCATTCAAATTCTTTATGAAAATGGAATTATTGGACTTATTGGGTTTCTGGGCATTTGGATAATTGGACTTTGGAAAGGAATCAAGAAAGCTTTTGATTATGCAGTTGATGGAGATTCAAAAAGATTGGCACTAACCATTGGGTTGCTTGCAAGTTGTATGGTTTTTCTAATTGAAAGTTTTTTTGAATTCCCCACGCGCTCTCCCTGTGCATTGATCGTCGGATGGACAAGTCTAGGGCTCTTACTCGTATTAGGCCATCAAATGCCTCTGAATGATTCATCTCAATTAAGAAAACCCATAAATCCTAAACTTAATCTCGTAATTGGTGCTCTTGCCGTTGGAATTATTCCATTTGGCTGCATCCTTGCCAAAGATTTATTCTGGGCAAATATTTACCATTTTCAGGGAAGAATAACCGGCGATTATGGACAAAAAGATAAGAGCTTAAAATTTCATAGAAAATCAATTGAATATGCCCCCTGGGAACACCATTCGCGCAAATTTGAATGCTTTTACTTACTTACTCATAAAAAACAATTCCCTGAGGCATTGGAGGCAATCAATAAGACTTTGGATGTACACCCTGGTTGTTTAGTTGCCCATCAAAATAAAATTGCCATATCCATTAATGAGTTCAAGGACTTTAATATGGCCAAAGCAGCATACAGGGATATGAAAAAAGCGGCTCCCTATCATCCATTTACTCTGCAGGAATTGCAAAAGATCGAACAGATCAAGCCATGAATGTATATTGCGTACAGCTTGATTCTCAATGGAATGAAAAGGAAGAGAATTTCAAATTGGTTTCTACCCTACTCAAGGAGTATTCAATCCCTGAGAATTCGTTGATTATCCTTCCTGAAATGTTTGCCACTGGATTTTATC
>JABGWZ010000246.1 GCA_018675995.1 Opitutia bacterium
CAGATTATTCAGGGAATTTCGTTTATTTTTGTACAATACACGGAACAATGGTTCAGCAATTCCAGCTGAGTAATTAGTTGGATGAATTTACTTAAGAAGTATTTTTGTCTACAGTTTTATCTTTTGGGATTATTAGCCTTTGCGAGTCCATATACTTTTGAGTACTCCCTGACCGGTTCGGAAACCGTGACATTGGAAAGTGATTCCTACACCGTGGAAGCAGGGTGGGGGGAACCATCGATCATATCAGATACAGATCCCTACGAAGCACACCCCGAGGTTTATGCATATATTTCATTATACACGGATTTTCTAACTGGAGATTCGGCAGTTTTATTAACGGATGGCGTGGAGGTTCAACCGGGTTGGAAAAAAACCGGGTGGTTTGGATACTTTTTTTCTGATTTTTATCCTTGGGTATATCACGAAAATATGGGTTGGATTTATGTATCTGAGAAAAGTAAAGATGGTGCATGGTTCAGTCATCGAAGGTTGGGGTGGGTCTGGACAAACCCAAAGATTTTTCCTTCTCTTTATATGAACGAACGTGAGGAATGGACCTATTTGGACAGAAGTAGTGGATCTTCTACTTTTTACGATTATCAATATAACGAATGGTTTGAGGCGGATAAACCTTATATCATAAATGGTTCTGCAATCCCGGCAAACGGTGGTTCTATCAGAGGACATGGTAATTATTATCGTTGGGAGAGCGTGAGGTTGCAAGCAGTCGCTAAAGACACGTATCAATTTTTGGGATGGGGAGCAGATTTACAGGGAACTAATTCTGAAATAATTGAATTTGAAGTTACACATGACATGAATGTAAATGCCACCTTTATTCCTAAATTTACTCCCAACAGTAAACCAGGGGAAGTGGTTTCAGGTGCAATTGATGTGCTTGAGCAGATGGAAAACCTGAGTGAAGATGAGCGAAAGAAATCCATTATCGAATTGTTGAGTACCGGAAAATCTGAGACATCAGGTCTTTCCATTGTTGATTCCGAGTAAGTTTTCCGCATTGTAGGCAATTTAATGCGATCATATTGTATAATTATTTTTTCTTTTTATTCGATATTTTCTGCTTTTGGGCAGAAATCAGTTTCGGAGCAAGAACTATCTGATTTAGGACGGGAATTAGATCGCATCCAGGCGGAAATGGATCGTGATGAGTTTAAGGATTCTGTTTCAGAGGTTACTCAAAATCCTGAACCAGTTGATGCTGAGCTCGATTTGAACCCTGTTTTGCCCGCAGACATTCCAAGTACAGAAAGAACACAAGCAATTGACGCAATTAGTGAAATACGGGCAGAATTATTGGCAATTCAAAGGGAGCTAAATAAATTGGGGTGGACCAACAATCTTCCTCTACCGCAAAAAACTGTACCTTTGGTGCAAGAACAAACTGCTGTCTTATCCACTACGGTACCTGCTTTTGTGCAAATGGATAAACCCAGTGGTATGGGTTTTTATCTTTTGCCTTTCTTGGGGGTTTCGAGAACCGAAAGCCTGAAGTGGAAATCTTTGGGAGGTGATTTTGATTTATCCCAAGAGCATGGTCATTCCCTTGGACTGCGCACCGGTTACAGTTGGAATATTCTTTTTATAGATTTTCAGATGTCTCATTATGAAAACGAAATTGAGCGTTTAGATCTTGGAGGTTTAATTTTTGATCTAAGCGGAAAAGCTGAAGGTCTTGCATACCATGCTTCGATGGGGGTGAAAATGTATGTCACACCTAAGGTATTTCTGTCGATCGGTGGAGGTTTGGGAGGTTCAGATCAGAGTATTTCATTTGAATTAATGACAATCAAACAGGAAGAAGATGATTTTCTTCCCAGTTACCAAGTGTTTGCAGGTGTAGAGTATTTTCCGGTCGACCATTTTCGAATTGGCTTGAGATACCGATGGACGAAGATGGAGGGAATGAATCTATTTTCATCGCAGGAGTTGCACCTTGCTGAACTTTCAGTCGGATATTCCCACTGATTATCTACTTTTTTCGATAATTTGAGTTTCGGGATGATTTCCTCTTCCATAAAATTTATGTTCAAGGAATGGAAGTATGTATTTTTGGGTAAACTCTCCCGGCATAGCATGCCCAGCACTCTTTAAGGTAATCAGAATACTGGGTATAGATTGTTCCTTCATCGACTGATGTAAAATTTGGGACTGGGGATAGGGGACAAGCTGATCCCGAGTCCCGTGAAAATGAATGAATGACGCATCGTCTTTAGTTACATACGAAAGTGGAGATGCTTGCCGGGCAAGTTTCTTCTTTTCCTGAATAGGAAACCCTAGTAATTGGCTTTCCGGAGAATCCGGTGCGTTGTGATTTATCCGGCTTGGATAGTCGTTCATTTGCAGCAGTGCGCTTGGGCCATAGTAATTAATCACTGCCTGTACTTTGCTTGAGTGTAAAGTATGCGTACCCACTGTTCCTTCCAGTTCCTTATTCCCATTTGTAACTCCAAGCATGGAAACAAGGTGACCGCCTGCAGATGATCCCCATACAGCGATTCGTGCTGGGTCAATATTATATTTTTTTTCATGGGCCCGCAACCAACGGACTGCTGCTTTGCAATCATGGATTTGTGCAGGCCAGGTTTCTTCTCCACTTAAACGGTAGGCTATGCTGGCACCAACATATCTTCCCGTTTGTACAATTTTGGGTAATCGGTTGGGTGAGTGCCCGCTCTTTTTATCCCCGTTTTTCCAGCCACCCCCGTGTATCCAGATGACGAGTGGAAGCACTTGGTCTTTTTTTCTTTTTTCCGGAAGAAAAAGGTCGAGGGTTTGCCTTGGATTATTGGTGTTGGCATAAGGGATGTCGGTCAGAATCTTAAAATTCTTTTCATTGCCTTTATTCTTACCTTTGGCGAGATAGGTAAGGTGTTCTATTAGAGAGATAGACTGATCATTATTTTGATCTACCTTGTTAAAGTTTTTACGGGCATACCCGGGGAGTTCACCTAATTCGATTCGGTTATTTTGATTGATATCCCATTTGTTGAATAATCTTCTGTGTTCTTTCTCGTTGGCTTGGCAATCTGGGTAGATTGAAAAAAGAAATAGGGCAAGCAGGCAAAGAACTGACAAAGCAGGAGTTTTACATGCTTTTGTAATCATCCGTTACGGATTAAAATTTACTTTGTATTGCCCATCAGGTTTTGAATTAATTTCATCAATAAATTGAAATCAAATTTTTCCTCTTTTGATTGTTCCGCACTGGGCCATGAAGGGAGTTTTTTCATTACAGTGGCATCTCCTTGAGAAAAATCAGATATAAAAAAAGAGCCAATTTGAAGAGATCTTAATTTCCTTGATAAGCCAATAGTCAGGTTGACAGAAGTAGGAACTGGATTTTCCGGGTTAAGCATAGATAATGGAAAACTAGTTCCTCCGGTAATATTTTTTGCCGGAGATATCCATAGTCCTTTCTCAGAGAGAAGATAATTGAGGAAGACTTCCCGGCCTTTGGAAGTACCAAGATAAGGACTTTCCAAAATCTTAATACCTTCATCGATAAGTTTGTCTTGAGTAGTGGAAAAATTCAGGTTGAAATTATAAGCAAACCCGCCTGTTTCAACATCGCGTTGCACATCAAACTTTGGTACCGGAAATACTCCTGGCGTTTGGAAACTGATCGACTTGTTTAGCTCGGTTGAGAAGAGACTCGATTTATCTTCCACTGTTCGGTAGGCAAAGATTGGTTTACCTCCTTTTTGAACATGTATTTCGAGATGCTTGCCTATTGTAGAAACACCAGCTTGGGCACGAATTGTATTTGCACTTACAACACTATTATCCTTCCATTCGATTTCAACATAGAGGGAATTATAACCTTCCATTTGATCCATCGCTTCTCCAACCGCTTTTAGAACCGCTTTAGTACGGTTCTCACTGTACTGTATACCATTAGCGAATGATTGGGCCGTTTTCCCCCATTGTTCCATAACCTTGTTTTTAGAGCTGGTTGGGATCTTTGAAAGGGTCTGAATGGCAAGGTCCGATTTTCCGTCGAGGAGTTGAGCCAATGCAAGGAATGTTTGAACATCAGCCTGAGCTGCAATCTTAGATGGCAATCTAGCAATGGAGGTAATAGCCTGTTCTATATTTTTGGGTTTTCCAAAAAGTGCCTGCCTAAGCTGAATAATAATGATGGAAGTTGATTTTCTTTCTTCCTCAGTTAATTGGGCAAGGTAAAAAGCAGTGGCGAATTCAGCATCCTTTCCAGAATATGAACTGAGGGCAGAAATTTTTTCAACTGTTGAACTTTCGGACCTGATGATTTTGGCAATTTTGGCAAATCCGTTGTCTCGTTGTAATTCAACATCGAGAGCTTTGGCGGCACTGCTTTCAATTTCTTCAACTTCTGCTTTTCGAGCGAGCAGGTATGCCCGTAAGCGCAATGATGAGTCGGATAAGACTTGGGCTCCAATATTTCGAGCCCCTAGAAGAAGAGCCCGGCAATATGCCACTGCAAACTCCTTACTTTCCAGTTTTCCCTGGTTTGCTTTGGATACAAGCAGAGCGGTGAATGCTTTTGGGTTGTCAGCAAAGGATGATACAAAATGCAGGGTGGGTAAACTTCTTGGGTAGTTGAATAGAAGTTTTGAGGTGGCATCATTAATTGAATTTATGTCGCGCCCTACTTTGGCAACCATTAGGTAGTCCAATACCAGTCTTGGAGATTCTATAGCCTCCGGGTACTTTTTGAGATAGGATTTAGAGTCTCGTAAGAAACCGATTAGATCTGAGTCCTTGAGGTATTCCTCGTAGCGCGGAATGGACTTGTCTTCTCCAGACAGCACGGGAGAAGAAATAAATATGCCAGTGATAAGGAGTGCTGGAATGATTGAAGTTCGCATAAAGATAATTTTCTCGTTTGGAAATAAGCCTGTCAATGGAAAGAATAATTAAAAAGATGCAAACCCACCACGGACACAATCCAATGTTTTTTCAATATCACTATCCTTGTGTGCAGCACTTATAAAGCAGGTTTCATAAGCTGAGGGGGGGAGATATACCCCATTTTTTAGGCAGTGTTGAAAGAGTTTGTTGAACAATTCGCCATTGGATGCAAGTGCGTCCTCAAAGTTAGCAACTGGTTTTTCACTAAAAAACAGGCAGTACATCGATCCGACCTGAGGAACCTGAAGGGGGATAGAATATTCCTGGGCAATTCCCAAAATTCCCGATGCCAATGTACTGCCAAGTTCTTCCAAATGATTGTAAGGAGAGGATTCCTGTAAAAGTTTAAGGGATGCAATTCCAGCTGCCATGGCAAGAGGGTTCCCACTCAGGGTACCTGCCTGATAAACCGGACCGAGTGGTGCAAGGAAATTCATGATTTCTGATTTTCCACCAAACGCACCAACCGGAAGTCCACCCCCAATAATTTTACCCATCGCAGAGAGGTCAGGAATGACCCCAGTTCTTTCCTGCACTCCACCCAGACCAAGCCGGAATCCAGTCATGACTTCATCAAAAATAAGCACTGCTTTATTCGCAGTGCATAGCTTACGTAGTCCTTCAAGGTATCCTTGCCCGGGTAGGATAAACCCACAGTTTGCAGGGTAGGGCTCGACAATAATTGCAGCAATTCCCTCCTCCGTCTCTGAAAAAGCATGTTCAACAGCAGCCAGGTCATTGTAGGGAAGAACAATAGTTTCTTTGGCAAAACTTTCAGGAATACCGGCGCTGTCAGGGTTTCCAAAGGTGAGGGCACCAGAACCAGCTTTTACGAGCAGGCTGTCAACATGTCCATGATAGCAGCCGGCAAACTTGATGATTTTTGATTTGCCTGTGAATCCGCGGGCAAGCCGGATACTTGACATTGTTGCTTCAGTCCCGCTGTTACACATACGGACTTTTTCTACTGAGGGAACAATGTCGACCAGTAATTCGGCCATTTCCACTTCATCCGGGCCTGGAGTACCAAAACTGGTTCCTCGGTTAAGGGCACCGGATATGGCTTCGCGAATAATGGGATGGTCATGTCCATGAATGGCGGGACCCCATGTGCAGACATAATCAAGCAGCTTCTGGTCATCAACTGTTGTCAGGTGACATCCCTGTGCCTGTTTGGTGAAAAATGGTGTGCCCCCAACTGACCGGAATGCCCGGACCGGTGAGTTAACCCCACCAGGTATGGTTTTTTTTGCTCGTTCAAAGAGTTCGTGTGATTGATTCATTATGGTACTGATTTAATTAGAGTATTTTTGCACGATAGGTATTCTGCGCCCCATACCAAATGCAAGCGGGGTGGTTTTTAACCCGGGAGCGGACTGATATCTCTTGTGCTCATTGAGGTCGACTAAGCGAATGATCTTGCGAACGGTTTCTTCTTCGAATCCAGACTCGACAATAGTGAAGATTGATTTCCCCTGCTCCACATAAGCATGGAGGATAGCGTCGAGAATTTCGTATTCGGGCAGGGAGTCGCTGTCCTGTTGATCGGGCCGTAATTCAGCAGATGGTGGTTTTTCTATTGTGTTTTCAGGAATAAGAATACCATTTTTATTGATATGCCGGGCAAGAGAAAAGACCTGCGTTTTAGGGACATCAGAAATTACAGCCAGCCCACCGCACATATCCCCATAGAGTGTACAGTAACCCACTGCTAGCTCGCTTTTGTTTCCAGTTGTAAGGAGTAGTGCACCGAGTTTATTTGACACTGCCATTAGGAGTAAACCACGAGATCGGGCCTGTATGTTTTCCTCGGTCACATCGGGAGGGAGGTCCTGGAAAAGCGGTTTCAATTCGCCCTGAACAGTATCGACAATGTTTTGTATGGAAAGAGTATGAAATTCGATACCAAGGTTTTCGGCAAGTTCTTGAGCGTCATCCCTACTGTGTTGGCTGGAAATAGATGAGGGTAGGCTGATCCCGGTGACATTTTCTTTGCCTAGTGCGTCCACTGCGATTGCAGCGGTAACGGCTGAGTCAATTCCTCCACTTAATCCAATCAAGCATTTGGAGAATCCACTTTTAAGTGCATAGTCTTGAACCCCCAGTCCCAGAGCAAGGCGAAGGCTTTCAATTTCATGGGGCACGGTGTATGCAGATTCTGTTTGTTCGCCCAGTTCGTACACCCTGATTTCCTCCTTAAATGACGGGCAACGGGTGAGTACGCTACCGTTTTTATCAACAACCATTGAAGCTCCGTCAAATACGAGTTCATCGTTTCCTCCAACTGCATTGACATATGCAACGGGGCATTCACACTTCTTTGCAACCCTGTGGAGCAACTTTTCACGCAGTGAGTTTTTTCCCATATGCCAGGGACTCGCCGAAAGATTAATCAAGAGGTCTGGGTTTTCCTGGGCAATTTTTTCCAAAGGATCCGTATCGTATTCGCTTTGTTCAAAATTCCAGATGTCTTCACAGATGGAAATGGCGATTTTTTGTCCTTTATAAAAAATTTGGGAATTCCTGTTACCTGGAACAAAATACCGTGCTTCGTCAAAAACATCATATGTCGGCAACAGGCGCTTATGGAAAACTTGCTCAATTTTCCCTTCGACACACCATGCGGCTGCATTAAAAAAAGACTTTTTTGTGGTGAGTGTGGATTTTTGGACGAATCCAATAATGGCTGGCACGGGACCAGTGGAATGAGCGAATTCCTCTAATTTATTTCCTAATTCATGGACAAAATTTTCTTTTAATAACAAATCACGAGGTGGATAACCGCAGAGAAAAAGTTCAGGGTAGATTATAAGATCAACTCCCTGTCCAATCAGTTGTTCATAAGCATCAATAGCAAGGGCGAGATTGCCGGTCAAATCACCAACTATCGGGTTTAGCTGTGCAATCCCGATTCTCATCCTGTTGCCATGTTTTGAAAAGATGTCATAAAGATTCAGTATGCAAATAATTGATCCAAAAGCGAACACGAAGGAGCATGGGATTTTCATTTTGGGCTCGGGTTCACCTCGTCGCAAGGAATTACTCAGTCAGGTTTTACCTGACTTTAAAGTGATTGTATCTGATGCAGAGGAATTGACCATGCATCCGGATGGTCCGATCGCGCTTGTTCAGGAAAATGCAAAATTGAAAGCCAGGTCGGTTGCCCAATTACACCCTGATTGCTGGGTGCTTGGAGCGGATACATTAGTCGCATTGAATGATCGAGTATTAGGGAAACCCAAAAGCATTGAGGAAGGATGTTCTATGTTGAGGGTGCTTAGCGGGGAAACTCATACAGTTTCAACCGGTTTGTGTCTAATTAATGTAGAAAAAGAATATCAAGTTTCCAAGGTGGATTCCAGTCGAGTGACTTTTAAGCAACTTACAGATCCTGTTATTGATCAATATTTCTCTGAGGTAAACCCACTGGATAAAGCAGGTGCGTATGCTATACAGACTCGACCTGATCTTATTATTCAGAAGTTTGAAGGTTCGCGTACTAATGTAATTGGTTTGCCTGTTGAACTGCTAGCCGGGTGGTTAGAGGACTTAGGTATAACGAATGATGGTCAGTAGAATAACAAATGATTTGCTTTTGAAATTCCAATAATTCAAGTTGGATTATTAACTTTTAACTTAAACTTTAAATATAATGCGCAAAACAATCACTTTCAAAAAAAATGAAATTATCCTGCAGGATGGTGAGATTGGCGAAGGATTTTACATTCTTGAGGCAGGTGAATTAGCGGTTGTCCGTGATGGACTGGTTTTGAATGAAATATCACAAAAAGGAGCAATATTCGGGGAGTTAAGTGGTTTATTGAAATATAAACGAAAGGCTTCAATCCGAGCAAAAACGGATGTTACGGCAATCCATATAGAAAAAAGCTTGGAATCGGTTGTTGTTCAAAACCCCAATTTTGCTGTTAAATTGATCAGGAGTTTAGGCAGAAGGTTATATACCATGAATGAACTTGTGATTGAGGGAAACCAGAGAAATAATATTCTCGAAGGGGATAAGTCGGATGAAAATTTCTCAGCTGATGATGAGGAAGTGAAAGTTCTCATTGTCGAGGATAAGCCTATGGTAGTGAACCAGCTAAAGGAGCTTTGTAAGGCAAATAAGTGGATTGCAACCGAAGCTGTCGATGAAGACCGAGCGATTGAACTTTGTAAAAAGCTATCTTTCTCAGCTATTATTATTAGTTGTTCACTGGATGCAGGCTCAACTCTGTCTCTTCGCAGAAAGCTCAAAACTAGTGTTTTGTCCAAGAATACACCGGTTGTCGGATTGGTTGTTCAGGGTGATAAAGAGATGGAAAATGTTGCACAGGAGGTTGGATTTGATCAGATAATTCACAAACCGATAAACGATGATCTTGCTAGCACATCAATGTATCGAGCCATGAATCTGGATTCATCCGCTCAATACTTTAAGTTAATGGAGTCGGTTTTGTACTTTAAAATTCCCCGTTCCAGTTCCACGAATTTAATTTCCGATATCAAAGCGAACCTAAAATCTAGAATTATCTCAACTGTAGATGCAGGAATTGGTAAAATTATTGTGGATGTTTCAGAGCTAAGTGAAATGGGGGAGGGTACACTTGATCTCGTGGGTGAATTTGCAGAATATATAGAAGATTATAACTTTTCATTTCAGGTCGTATTAATCGGAGACCCAAAGGATAGAGACAGTTGGCGTAACTTGGATGGTTGCGAAAATTGGGAAGTCCGTGAATCTTTCGACTCTGCAATGGAAATGCTATCCGAGAAATAGCTTTTTTTTATTAAAGCTTTTCAGCGTGCTTACTTTCTTCTTCTTTATATCTTTCGACAGATCCATTAACACGTAGCCCGTCATTTTCGAAAGTCAGCCCAAAGTCAACTTTGCCGAATGGGCTGAGCAATCCGATTCCGTTTTGGGGCATACGTGGCTTACCCGGATGACCAAAGACGCTTGATTCATAAGTCTGAAATTTTTGATTCCAAGTATACTCTCCACCTCCTGGGCACTGAAGCTCAGTTTGCCAAACTTTAAGGTGGTAGGATAGGGCATCCGGTTTGTTAAGTTGTACGCGCCATTCGTTGAGTGCATAAAGGTTTGACCATGATTTTTTCTGGAAGCTTTTAAGGCTTTC
>JABGWZ010000225.1 GCA_018675995.1 Opitutia bacterium
AAAAGAATCGAGGCTCAATTGTCCCTATTGTCCAATTGTCCACTAGGCTATTTTTTCTGACAATTTGGGATTTGAGTTGGGTAGGGGAGCGGTGAAGGAGTAGAATCGCTCTGCCTCTTCATCAATGCTTTCACCGTGATTGACATAATGCATCATCGTATCATCGTTTGTATGCCCTAAGAATGTCCTTACGGTTTCTTTGCTTTGTGTTTTAGCATAAACCATAGTCCCGGCAGTATGCCTTGCAATATCACCTACCCAGTCGTTTCTTATAATTTCACCACTTGCATTTTTTACAATGAAACCAGCTCTTTCCCGTAAGTCGTTCCAATTTTTTTTATGCTCATAATTCGATTCAATAATGTCTCCCTTTTTTCTTTTACACATGTGAAGTAAGTCTAATGCGTTTTGAGGAATTTCAAGTCTTCTACCCAAATGGCTTTTGCCTGTTTGTTCATTTGAAATGAACAACTTGCCAGTCTTGAAGTTAATATTTTTCCAAGTGATTCTCTTTACTTCAGATTCTGGACGAAGCCCCATGTAGAGTGTCAGAATAACAAAGCCTAAAAGCCCCAACTCTTCCTCAGTCTCAATGGCAGTAAGAAGTAACTGCCTCCATTCGCCTTCTTTTAGGATCGCAGGTTTTTTTAAGCTAGGGGCTTTTGATAACTTTCCTTTCATGGGAGAGGATTTGATGTATTCCTTCTCGACTGCATGGTTAAAAAGTATCCTTAAATGATTTTCGTATCTCCTGGATGCTGTCCCTAATTGTCTGCTCAAACTGAGCCAATGGTCATTATACGAAAAGGATATTAGCGTAATATTGGTAAACTCACTTTTGAGTCTGTTATGCCTGCTTTTATAGTCGCTGTATGTTCTATCTGCAACACCTTCGCCCTTTGCTCGGTCATCGTCTAGTTTTGACCTGTAGTCATCAACTAAATTAGCAAAGGTCATTTCTGCTCCTTTGAGTTGGTGGTGTTCTACATAAAATTTCACCGCATCTGTTAAACTAACATCAATTGGTTTTGCTAACTTAAGAGCTTTTTCTGCATCTATCTGCTCGTCCCTAGTAAGAGAAAACCCCTTGATTCCTTCGTTCTTTAGCTTGGTTTTAATCTGTTCAGCTTTCACCTTTGCCAAATCAAGTGTGGCGAATGTTTGCCTGTATTTTTTAGTGCCACCTAATTTGAGACCAGCATCAAGCTCCCACTTGTCATTTTTAGGTTTGTGACGGATAACACAGACACCATCAATTGTAACTGTCTTTTTCTTCCGTATCGTTTTCTTTTGCATCCATGGGAATATTCAAGAAGAAGAGGTAATTAGCAATGAAAAATGACAACGAAATGACAATTTCTATTAAGCCCCCTTTATTTATCAATGTAATATGCGGACTTAAAATCCGTTGCCAGTAATGGCGTGAGGGTTCAAGTCCCTCCTCGGGCACTCTTTTGCAATAGCTTGCAAATGGGTGATAGGCTTGGATAACATTGGAGTTGGAGGGTTTTTATAAGTTTATTTGTACTCATATCCAAAAAAGGCTGACTTGCACAGAATTGTAATTTGAGGAACATTTATGCAATTAAAGTGGCTACAATAATTGTGAAGGTGGTGGTGACCCCCGCACCTACATGCTTTACTTAATATCTTCCCCTACGCATAATTTTTTTCGCAATTTACATGTATTTGTTACCTGGTCGGCAAGGTGCTAAAAGTTTTTACTTACTCGGTTATAATTTCTCCAAAGTTGTAGGTGAGGCGGTTTTTTACTGTTCCGTCCAATTGATAGGCTATCCATTCACCGTGCATTTTTCCCGCTCGGTAATTTCCAGTTTCTGATATATTTCCATTTTTATGCCAACTGATGGATTGTCCAACAGGCACGCTGTTTGCCCATGTGAATTCGATTTGTTTCTGTCCGTTTTCATGCCAACCTGTCCACTGACCATGTAATTTTCCATTTTTGTAGTGTCTTTGAGTTCTTGGTCGGCCAAGTTTGTCCCATGACTTGGTTTTAATTACCCACCCATTTTTGACTAGAATAATTGTCCTCAATTCCCATTCTTGGTCGATTTGCCTGGCATATCCAGAATATGGATTCGTGTTGTTATTATCGATTTGTTCTCCTTTTTGATTACGGGAGAATTTTGAAGTTTGTTTTACACCTGTCCAATCTTGAGCACCAGACCAAAATGACTCCTCCTGCGTGCTGTAGAAGGAGAAACTAGACCAATTTAATTGCTTCTTAATTGCTGGTCCTGAGTGACTCTGTTCCTGTTGAGTTAGCGTTCCATTGTTACTTGCAGGCAATATGCAGGAAAATCCAACCTGCGAGTAAATTAAAAGTAAATGCTTGACCATTTGCCGGAAAGTAGGGGACTGAGGGTATCAATCTTCAATGTATTCGGCATCGTCGTTTTCAGTAGAGCTTTCTTCTTCTCTGTAGAGAAGTTTCTCCTTTTGTTTTTTTAATTCGATGGCCTTGTTGTTAAGGCTTTCAATTAAATCGAAACTGCTGTGCTGTGCAGCCTCAATAAGTTCATCACTTATTTTGAGTAGATCTGAGTCAATTTGCTCAAGTTTGGCGTAAATTTCGTTGCTTTTTCTATCCTCCTCGCGAGCAGATACGAATCTCGTATGGTTGAAATTCTTCAGAGCCTGCAACTCGTTCATGAGGTCGGATAAGTAATGTTCGTTTTTCGAAATTAATTCAATAGTTTCACTGATCTTATCGGGATCAATGCCAGGAGTTATGAGTCTTTGCTGTAAAGAAGAAATTTCGCTTTGTATGGTATTCATTTTTACTCTCAAAAACTCTTTTTTTGCAGAAACATTTTTTTTGGGAGCAATTAATTTTTTAGCTTCAAGAAAGGTTGTGTGTCCACCATCTTCAATGGACTGTAATTCTTTAAACAGCAGTTCAATTTCACCTTTGCAGGAATCTATGTCATCACTCAGGTCGCGACCTTCGCTCATTCCTTGTTCCAATTCTTTTAATTTGCTCCTTTCGGCACGCAGGGCAAGCCGGACAGTTGAACGCTTACTACGCTTAACTAAAACCGGGTTGGCAGGGGTTGTCTCAGTTGATTCGTTCTCTTTTACATCTTCTTCGTTCATGATCTTAGAAGTAATATTTTTACATGCCAACTAGAATGAATGACAAGCTGATTTAGCCGAATGTCGTTTAATTTATGTATAAATTAAATGACCCTGACAGGGGACGGAGAAATAACAGAATTAATCTATGAGCATCTCTTTAGCTGATTTTCCTTGAGGAATCATAGGGAGTACATGTTCGGTATAAGGAACAATAATCTCCAGTAGGAAAGGCTCATCTGTTTCAAGCATTTCCCGAATTCCGTCATGTAGATCTTCGCGCTTCACAATTCTCCGTGCTTTCACACCAAATCCTTCACACATTTTTATATAGTCCGGATAAATAGCTTCTTCGTTTTCTGGCCCACCAATATTTTCGGGGTCGCATAAAACGGTGTGCCCGCGGACACTTTCGTAAAACCGGTCTTCCCATTGAACTACCATACCTAAGTGCTGATTATTGAGTAAGAGGCACTTGGCATTGATTTTTTCGATCTTGGCGGTGGCCAGTTCCTGAACATTCATCAGAAAGGAACCATCGCCATCAATATCAATTACCTCCTTATCAGGTCGTGCAACTTTAGCACCCACTGCAGCCGGATAGCCAAAGCCCATTGTTCCGAGTCCGAGGGATGAAATGTAAGTCCGAGGTTCTTTGTAGCGGTAGTATTGAGCAGCCCACATTTGGTGCTGGCCCACACCGGTTGTGATAATAGCCTCACCTTTGGAAACTTCGTAAAGGGCTTCAACAGCTTCCTGAGAAGTGATGTGTTTTCCCTTTTCATATTTGAAGGGATAATCTTTTTTCCATCCTGTGATTGTATCCATCCAGGATTTCAGATCTGGTTTGGCCCACTTTTTTTCCTTAATTAATTCGGACATTCGCTGGAGAGCGTATTTTATATCTGTACGAATTGGGAAGTGAGCGTGTACATTTTTATTATGTTCCGATTTATCGACATCAAAGTGAATGACATAGGCCTCCTGGGCGTACTTGTCTACCTTGCCGGTAATTCGGTCATCAAATCGAGCACCGCAACAGAGGAGCAGGTCGCTTTCACAGACCGCCCAGTTTCCGGCGACCGTCCCGTGCATACCATACCAATAACATGATTGCTCATGGTCGGGATCAAATACTCCGAGCCCCATTAAAGTGTGGGTTACTGGCAATCCTGTAAGTTCTGCAAATTCCTTGAGTTCTTTGTGTGCATCCGCGGAAATAATTCCACCACCGGTGTAAAGGACTGGTTTCTTTGCCTTGGAAATTAAATTAAGGACCTCAAGAAGTTCGTCATCTGTGGCTTTAGGTGCGTCTAATTTGTAGCCTTCCATTTCAGATACTTCATCAGGGAAAAATGGCTCAAATACCTTTTGCTGTACATCCTTTGGGATATCAATTACCACAGGTCCAGGGCGTCCACTTTCAGCGAGGTAAAAAGCTTCTTTTACTACTCTGGGCAAATCTTCAGCAGTTAAAACCAAGTAACTGTGTTTGACAATAGGAAGGGTCATACCAAAGAAATCAGTTTCCTGAAAGGCGGCTTTCCCAATAAATTCTTGATAAACCTGTCCAGTGATTGCAATCATGGGAATGCTGTCCATGTAAGCATCGGCGATACAAGTTACCAAATTAGTGGCTCCGGGACCGGATGTGGCCATGCAAACACCAGCCCTGCCGGTTGCCCGTGCATAACCGTGTGCCATGAATCCACCGCCCTGTTCCTGTCGTGGCAAAATAGTGCGAATTTTTTCAGACCGGGTTAGTGCCTGATGGAGTTCCATGGATGCTCCGCCCGGGTAAGCAAAGATCGTATCCACATTCTCACGCTCAAGGGCGGCGACAAGTACATCGGCCCCTTTCATGGCGGGCCCACGCTCGCCTTTAACTTGAGGATCGGGTTGAATGATGGATTCAGTATTCATAACAATAGAGGTTAAAAGTTGTTAACATGTCAAAGATGGCCACCTTTTTCAAGGTAGAAACAATAAGCAAAACTTTAAGGAACTCTGATTAACTTTCCGGTGTCCAACCCAGAACCATATTAAACTGTGCAGAAACTTCTCCAACCTTTGAGTTGGGTAACGGATTGAAAGGAATAATGAGGGAGTTTCTTGCCTTATCTCCTTTGACCCGTTTTAGAATGAAATCTTTTTTATTTCTTGGTTCGCCTTTCACATAGCACTGAGTTGTGAGCTTCCTTTTTCCCTTTACTGAAATCGCCATGTGAATGTGAGGGGTACGTCCGGAGTACGGGCTTGGTTTGAGGGTACGAAAAGAATACCGACCTTTCGAATCAGTGAGGAATTTTCCATATCCCTGAAAGTTTGAATCCAGTTTTTCCCGCCTGCCACCTCGTGAGTGCAAGTATATACCATTATTATCAACCTGCCATATTTCAACGAGTGCATTTCGAATGGGGTTTGCCTTGATGTCCATAACCTGACCACTTAGGTAAGCCACCGTTCCAACCGCTGGAGTGAGAGCATCATTGATTATTATAAGGTCATTATCTGTATCCAAAGGCATTTTGTCTGGATAGAATGGACCCTCGGTTTGCTTTGGGGTAAGAGTAAGAGTTTCTGCCATTAATCCCGGGGTGATAAAAAAAGGAACGCTCGAAAGAAAGAAACGGCGGGGCAAATTTGGCATTTTCATTGTATTTGAATTTGTAATTCACAACAAAAAAAGCAAAGAAAAAAGAAAGAAGTTAGATGAGTTCTCGAAGATCACTGACATCGAGTGATACATTAGCAGCTTCCGACTCTTCAAATACTTGCTCAAGCAGTTTTCTTTTTCCCTGCTGTAGTTGTAAAACATTTTCCTCGACTGTTCCGGAGGTGATCAGTTTGTAAACGGTGACTTGTTTATCCTGCCCGATCCGGTGTGCTCGGTCGCTTGCCTGCGCTTCGGCTGCTGGGTTCCACCATGGGTCGAAGTGAACCACCACATCGGCACCGGTAAGGTTCAATCCGGTGCCACCGGCCTTAAGGGAAATCAAAAATACAGGAACGGTATCGTCATCCTGAAAGCGGTCAACCTGAGCCATCCGGTCCTTGGATGAACCATCCAGGTAGCAAAAGTTGAGTCCGGCTGCTTCGAGTTCGGATTTTAACAGCTGTAAAACTTTTACAAACTGGGAGAATACTAGCATACGGTGTCCACCTTCCAGGCAGGTGTATAAGAGCTCACGAAAAGCATTTAACTTGGCGGATTGGTCAGCGGGGAATTCGGAATTAATCAGGCGGGGGTCACAGCAAGTCTGGCGCAGACGTAGGAGTTGGGTGAGAGTCTTCATCCGCATCGATCCTTCGCTGGCTCCGGAATCAGCGAGTTTACTCAACTCGGTTTCGGCGGATTGTCGAACACTGGTATAGCATTCCTGCTGTTCCTCGGTCAGGTCGACATAGAGAATCTGTTCGATTTTTTCGGGCAGTTCGGGTGCCACTTCTTTTTTGCTTCTCCGCAAAAGGTAGGGTGCGGATTCCTTGAGGATTCGCTGTTCGTGCCAAATTCGTTCATCCCCTCGGGAAGAGGGTGGCAAACTTGGTCGGGAACCTGGGAGAAGAAATTCGAGCAGGGACAGTAGATCGGACACACTGTTTTCAATCGGAGTGCCGGTGAGCAGAACACGGCCTTCGGAGGACAGGGAAGACATGGCCTGCGCATTATTGGTTTTTCGATTCTTGAGGTGCTGGGCTTCGTCCCCAATTACGCAGAGGAAGGAAATGGGTTCGAAGAGTTCGAGGTCGCGAACCAGAGTGCCATAGGAGGTGATGATTAAATCGTGTTTGCCGAGAACCTTTCCGTCTTCCGTTCGGCTACTTCCATGGTGTATGTAGGTCGAGAATTCTGGGCAGAATCGTTCCGCTTCCCTTTTCCAATTTTCCAAAAGGGTGGCGGGGCAGACTACAAGGGAGGTGTTGGAAATACCTTTTTCCTGGCGAAGTCCTGAAAGAAAGGCGAGGGCCTGAAGTGTTTTTCCGAGCCCCATTTCATCTGCAAGAATTCCGCCG
>JABGWZ010000226.1 GCA_018675995.1 Opitutia bacterium
AAGATTATGATCCTCAATATCATCATCCATTGATTAACTTGCCAGATCCAGACGACGAGAATTTTCCTGATGAAACAGTGTGGATGCTTAAAAACCCCTTGCTTAAATCAACTTATAACCCAGAAAATCCAGGCGATTGGAAAAATCATCTCGCTGCAGAACCTGTAAAGGTTCGAAAAACAAAATTTGAAATGCCCGATGGTGGTGCAATAGGTTCTGCAACACGGGAAAGTGCATATGCGTATTGGGTGTCAGATCAAGGGGTAAAGACAAAGATGAATTTAGTGGATCCTAATAAAGATTCTACTAATGAAAAGGATATCTGGGATAGACTGGTTGTAGCAACCGAACCTAATCTATTGCTTGGGTATGACTTCAACTTTGTGGACCAATTTGAGAAAGAACATCGACATAAACTACTGTCTGTTGGCTCAGTGCTGGAATTAGAAGAAGATTATCGCAATACCAGCCAATCAAGCTCTGTGGAATGGTTGAATATGTTGGCTGCAAACTACCATGGACTAACCGTTGATTCATATGGCATTCTTGCAGATGTTCGAACTGGGGGCTTGAAGAGGGATTTAAGTACTGCATTTACTAAGAAATCTGAACCAATATGGGGTGATTACTTTTACGGTTCTTTATTCACTGATAAAATTCATTATTTTAAAGAAATTCCTATGGTGGAGGGAAGTAAGGCAAATCAATGGTGGGATGAAGGCAACGCTGCAATTAATGATTATCGTTTTCTTATCGATGGTCCTCGATGGAGTGTTCTTAAAGATTTTCACAATAAATGGTTAAATACTGAGACTCACCTTAAATGGACTGCAGCGATGAATAGTAAAGTTGCTCAGGCTACAAATTTGCTTCCTGACCGATATCCCCGGGTTGTTGGAGATAATATTTCACGCATACCGCTGGCAAGCAGACCAAATATGCCAAACAGTGCTAGGTGGTGTACTCCCAGTACATATCAGAACTTTTTTAATATAGAAAATATAAGACCAGAACCAACTAGTCACCCTGTTCTTCCCAGCTTGGTAGAAGTTAAATTTTCTGCTGTCCCCCATTTTTATAAGGAAAATTCAAGTGATAAAAATGGAACTATTTCGCTAGCTATGCACCCTGCATTGTCTTTTTGGAATCCATACAATGTGCCTATCAAGCTAAATGATATTTTTATTGAAATCCCTCTGAATGTTCATCTCCGAGTTTATAACCCAAGAGAATGGAGTTTACTTAAACAATGGTATATTTATTGGAGTACTGACGACGACGATACTTCTTCAATCTTTAACCAAATTCCTTATCATCACACATCCAGTAACACATCTATTCCGACAAGAAATTATTTGGATTTAAACGGCAATGGAAGAAGAGATCCTAATGAACCACGTTTTCACCGACCTCGACCACCTAGCCCACCAGTTAAACCAAGCGGAGGCGGAGGCGGAGGCGGCGGCGGCGGCGGCGGCGGCGGACTTTCTCCCAGGGATTGGAACAATCGTGATATCAGAAACAGGCCAAGTGTTATTGGCACCGGAGGTCGCCCTTGGGGAAGTATTGTAAACCCAAGTTTGCCTGGAGTTTCATTTAGAAGTTTTAGAAACTCAGCCGGAAATAAAGAGCCGTTCCCTCCAGTTGTCTCAATTTATGGTGGAGCAATGAATCCCACTAGTGACAAAGGTGCATACACATATAATTTCTTTAGGAGTATTGATCAGAATTCATACAACGATCGTAATTTTAATCGAAGGCAAGATTCTGGAGAACGAGCAACTGCAACTGACTGGCATCCAGAGGAAAGAGTTTTGTTGTTGAAAATCGATGACCTTTATTTGAAAGCGGGCGAAAAAGGAAATTTTGTATTAAAAGAAGAGACAATTCAGGAATATTTTCGCCTTGATGGTTGGGGAAATTACGAACAAAAAAAACAATATGTTATGGCTGATTTGGTTCAAAAAAATGAGCCTAGTCAGGCACCTGCTTTAATTTTTAAAACTCGGTTTTTTCAACCAGGCGACGAACCGGTTGCCTTACGATTTGATATTAACGCCGTGAGGGGAGTTTCATCGAACATACTTACAAGAGACAATTTTGACAACGAACGGGGCAACCTAAGCACTTCATCTAATTACTTTAGACCACAAGGGATAACCGTTTATGCTAATGATCCTTCTGATACAAGTTATTCTGATACAATAATTCTTAAGAAAATTAATAAAAGTTTTAAATTTGAAATCCACAGTGGCCATTTGGAATTTTCCAATGCGGATGACTATCTCGCTGATTACTATTCTCTTCAAAAACCTGATTTTCATTCAGGAAATGGTTTTTCTATTCGATGGGGTCTGCCTGGGTTTGCAGATAATGTGACATTTAGCCAATATAATCTTAGATCTTTAGTTGATAGTATTCAGGATGGATTTGGAGATAACTGGCATCATGAAATCTACAATAATACTCTGACGAGTGGTGGACCTCTTAATGCTTTCGCTGATATTGATTTTTATAGCTTGGATACTGGGAAAAAACTCCACCCTGACATTTTTTCTCCCACAAATCCAACCCTTTTAGGCTTTGATGACTATCTTTAT
>JABGWZ010000230.1 GCA_018675995.1 Opitutia bacterium
AACAAACTTATTGAGTCATCAGTACTCGCGATAATATAGGCAAATAAGCCATTTTTTGTAAGTGCAATATCGTGAGGTTCACCAAGACCGTCCACTCCCTGAGTATTATCATTTAACTTACCTAAATAATTTAATGCCCCTGAAGTCTGATTCCTTTCAAACCAAGCTACACTATTTTGACTAAGACCAGTTATGTACGCAAAGTCTCCATTGTCAGACAGTACTATGGATCCGGGCCCGTTTATTCCATCAACTCCATTTTGCCCATTTTCAATCAATCCACCCGATGTTAATTCTCCAGTGCTTGAATTTCTCTCAAACCAGCTAACTGCATTGTCACCATATCCAAGGACATATAAATGGCTGTCATTTTTCGAAAGTAGTAGAGTGCGAGAGTTCTGTAATCCATTTATGCCATTTTGACCATCTGTTAGCAGTCCCTTGAATACTAAGTCACCTGTTGATGAGTTTCTGTCGTACCAACTTAATGCATTATCAAGGAAACCTGTTGCATATGCGTTTTTGCCATCTCCTGAAATGACTAAACCAAATGCTCCTCCCAAACCATCGACTCCATTTTGATTATCTTGAACCGAACCCCGGTATACAAGGCCTCCTGTGCTTTCATTCCGGTTAAACCAACTAATGGCATGGTCATTAAAACTGGTGGCATATAAATGCTGTCCGTCAGGAGAAAGGCATACACTGTAAACACTAAGCAAATTACTTATTCCATTTGCTCCATTTTTTACAATTCCTGAAAATGTTAAAGAACCTGTGGTTGCATTACGCTCGAACCAACTTACAGAATTGTCGCTAAATCCGGCCACATATAAAAAATTTCCATCGTTGGATATTGTTACATCATGTGCACCGCTTAGACCATCAATGATCCCATTATCTCCATCATTTAAAGTTCCCCTGTAAGCTAATGAACCAGTAGTTGAATTAGCTTCAAACCAACTGATTGAATTATCATCATACCCAGCCACATATGCATGCCTTTGGTCAGGGGACAGAGTAATACCTTTGGCACCATTCAGTCCATCCACTCCGTTTACACCATCTTTTAGAGTTGAGCCATGAATGATTGGATTGCCATCTCTTAACCATTGATAACTCATTGCACCCAGTCCGTTTGCATCAGCCAGTGAATTCGATACGGACAGCGTATCTCCAACGCGTAGGGAACCGGATATGGATACCGCACCGGTTGGTGCCTGATTTGGATTAAGCTGGAATTGTTGAACCATACCCGAATGAGCTTGGCAGAAGTAGTAGAAATTACCTGAGAAATTCCTTGGTATGGACAGGGTAATTTTTGATCCGTCATTTGAAGAGTTCAGTGGCCCACCACTTACATGTGGAGAACTGGTATCTCCATAACTTTCCCCAATCATAAATGGATGACTTCCTGATACACCGGAGGCAACAAATTCGTATGCAGATCCTTTATTCAATAACAAGCTGGAAAAGTCCGGTGTGTTTCCATTGGAGTCTGTAAATGTGTAATAGGGTGAACTTCCCTGACCACCACTCACGGTGAATGTTTCCACCACTTCAATGACATCGGTCAGATTAACCGTAAAATAATCAGAAGTTGTGGTATTCTTATCATCCTTTGCTAGTACCTGAATCGTGTATGTGGACTTATTGTTTTCGAAGTCAAAAGTGGTGGCAGTTTTTAATGTGCCATTTGATTCGAGTGTGAAGAGCGAGTTGTCCGTTGATCCATTATTGTCAAACAAGTGATAGGATACACTGTCCCATGCATCCGGTTCAACTGCAGTGAACTGTCCGACTACCGATCCGACTGCTTGACCCTCTGGGATGTTTAACGGAGCAGTTGAATTGAGGTCATACGGAGTCGTGTTTCCATACATCGCTATTTGAAGTGCCTCCTCGGGTAGAATGGCCCGGTCATAGAAACGGATTTCATCAATCATACCCTTAGTGTAGTTTGACGAGAAGGTTGATTTTCCAAACCAGTGCTTGGATCGACTGATTTCATCCGCAAAATCAGTACCGGTCACTGCCCCAGTAAAAATACCCGATCGGTATAGACTGATAGTTGCATCTTTATCTACCGTAAGTGCAAGGTGTACCCATTTGTTCAGAACCCAGAACGGTTCGCCCAGATACCTGTCTCCATTTGGAGTCTTCATTTGGAAAATCATTTCCCGAACCGAAGCTCCGGAATTGTCCATTTGAATCTTTAGACTTTGACTGTTTGATCCATTGGCAAAATCCATCATCGTATCCCAATCTTGGAATTGGTTAATTTTACCCCAAAAGGATATCGTCATTTCACCACCAAGAGGAAAGCTCGGTAAAGTAAAAGCGTCATTACTTCCGTCTAAGTACAAGCCCTGTCCCACTGCACCTGCTTGAAATGCAGCACCATTATGTGCAGTTCCACCTAGTCCATTACCGGACATATCGGATGAGTTTCCATCCAGTGGCCAGTATCCGAGCAAACCAAATTCCAAACCTGGCTTACTGTTTGGATCATTCAGTAGGGTGCCGGCGGCAATCTCTTGCTGGTCACTAAATCCATCCCCATCTGTATCCTCATACGCATTAGTGATTGATACGGTAAAGAATTCCGTCATCGACGCGTTGTGCTCATCCTTGACCTGTACTTTTATAGTGTATGTGGAATTGGACTCGTAATCGAATTCAATGTCTGATTTCAGCGTGCCATT
>JABGWZ010000237.1 GCA_018675995.1 Opitutia bacterium
GTATGCTGGCAATTTGGGAGGCTCAATTTGGTGATTTTGCTAATGGTGCACAGGTCATTATTGATCAGTTTATTATGAGTGCGGAGGATAAATGGGGAGCCGTTTCAGATTTGGTTTTATTATTGCCCCATGGGTTTGAGGGGCAGGGACCAGAGCACAGTTCGGCTCGATTGGAAAGATTTCTCCAGGGGTGTGCTGAGGATAATGTGGTAGTAGCCAACCTGACCACCCCTGCACAATTCTTTCATGCCTTGAGACGACAAAAAAAGCAGGAATATGCCAAGCCACTTATCATCATGTCCCCCAAAAGCCTTCTGCGGCACAAATTATGTGTTTCTGAAGTCAAGGACCTGACCAACGGACGATTTGAGGAATTCCTACCCGACCCTACCCCCGCTTCTTCTACTCAGAACCTCATTTTCTGTTCGGGAAAAGTTTACTATGACTTATTGGAGGCTCGTGAAGGACTGCGCAATTCGAAATCCACGATTATTCGAATCGAACAATTTTATCCATTCAATGCGGAGAAATTTAAAGAACTCGTAAAGCCTTATGCAAAAGCCAAACGGATTGTTTGGTGCCAGGAAGAGCCTTATAACATGGGTGCTTGGAACTTTCTTTGTCCAATATTGGAAGAAGCGCTTGGGCGTCGTCCACATTATGCCGGGCGTACGGCAACCGCTAGTCCGGCTACCGGTTCATTGACTTTGCATAAGATCGAACAGGCTGAATTAATTGCAGATGCCCTAAATCAAACTCAAACCACCCGTTCCTAAATTTAATTATGTCTACAGAAGTCAAAATTCCCGCACTTGGTGAATCAATTTCCTCCGGGGTTCTTTCCTCGTGGAAGGTTGCTGAAGGAAGTTATGTTGAAATCGATCAACCGATTTACGAGTTGGAAACGGATAAGATTACCCAGGAAGGTCTGGCTGAAGTGGCTGGGATAATCTCGTTTACTGCTCAGGAAGGTGAAGAAGTTGAAATCGGGGCCACGATTGCAAACATTGATGAGTCGGCTGAAAAGCCTGATTCATCTACGCCGGCAGCTAAAGAAGAGCCTGTCGCTGAAAGTGCTGAGGCTGAGTCAACACAGGAGCTCGAACCTGCCCCAATCGCAGTGCCGGTCCAAGTTGAAAAGGATACAAAAAACGCTGAGACTTTATCATCCGAACTACCTTTTTCTCCAGCCGTGCGCAAAATTTTAGCTGAGACACAGATAGATCCAGCTACCCTATCAGGCACAGGTAAGCATGGGCGTATAACCAAGGCAGATGTACTCAATGCTCAAAAGTCAACTGCTGTTACTTCAAAAGAAGTGCCGCCTGCCCCCTCTCCAACACCTTCTCATGTTTCTACTGATTCAGACACAAGGAGCAGTCGTCGCCCTCTTTCTCCAATCCGAAGAAAAATAGCATCCCGATTGGTTGAGGCTCAGCAAACGGCTGCGATTTTATCCACTTTTAATGAAGTGGACCTCACTGAAATTATGGCATTGCGCAAAAGGCACCAGGAATCATTCGTAAAGCAAAATGGAGTGAAACTGGGTTTTATGTCTTTTTTTGTCAAAGGAGTGGTTCATGCTCTTCGTGCGGTACCGCAAATTAATTCACGAATGGAAGGAAATGAATTGGTGGAAAATCATTATTTTGACATTGGAGTTGCGGTGGGTACAGAAAAAGGCCTTGTGGTACCCGTATTGAGAGATTGTGACGCTTTAAGCTTTGCCGAGATTGAACAATCAATTGTGGAATATGCTAAAAAAGCCCGCAGTGGCGGAATCACTCTTCAGGACATGCAAGGGGGGTGTTTTACAATAACCAATGGTGGAATTTACGGTTCTCTACTTTCCACTCCAATAATAAACCCTCCTCAAAGTGGTATACTGGGCATGCATTCCATTCAGGAACGCCCAGTCGCGCTGAATTGTGAGGTGGTTATTCGTCCAATGATGTACACCGCTCTATCCTACGATCACCGGGTTGTTGACGGTCAGCAGGCGGTGACTTTTTTGGTTAAATTAAAAGAAGCGATGGAGGACCCCGCTCGTTTGGCTTTAGGGATTTAACATAATGAGTGAAGACGAGAAATTTGATGTCATTGTAATCGGTGCCGGACCCGGGGGGTATGTCTGTGCGATTCGTTGTTCCCAGCTCGGGTTAAAGACCGGTTTAATTGAGAAAAACCCTAGACTGGGAGGAACTTGCCTTAATGTGGGATGCATTCCCAGTAAGGCTTTGCTCCATTCGACAGAGATTTATCATGAACTTTTACATTCTGCGGATTCTCATGGAATTGTGGCCAAGGGAATTACGCATGACCTAGGGAAGTTGATGATGAAAAAAGACGCGGTGGTCGATCAATTGGGCAAGGGTGTACAGGCGTTGGTTAAAAAGAAAGGGGTAACGATAATTCCTGGCTCCGCCAAACTATTACCTGAAGGTGGCGTGAAAGTAACATCTGCAAAGTCTACCAAGGTTTATAATGCGAAGGATATTATTTTAGCCACCGGTTCTAAACCGGTCGAACTGCCCTTTCTGCCCTTTGATGGGCAAAAGGTAGTGCATAGTGACCATGCGATTGCATTTGATAAAGTCCCAAAGAAAATGGTTGTGATTGGTGGTGGTGCAATTGGTCTGGAACTTGGGTGTGTTTGGTCCCGTTTGGGGGCAGAGGTTAATATTGTCGAATTTCTTCCTGAAATTTGTCCGCACCTCGATCCCGATGTCGCAAAAGTTGCCCGACGAATACTCGAAAAACAAGGTCTTAATTTTTTACTTTCAACCAAGGTGACTGAGGCAGAAAATACTAAATCGGGAACTCGTTTATTACTCGAAGCAGCTGGCGAGAGTAGCGAGCTTTCTGCTGACCGTGTTCTTGTTGCAGTCGGGCGTGCCCCTTGTGCTGATGGATTGGGCCTGGAGGATGTTGGAGTGCAAACCGATGAAAAAGGCAGAGTGCTTGTGGATTCTTTATTCTTAACCAATATTCCTGGAGTCCGTGCTATCGGAGACCTTATTCCAGGCCCTATGCTTGCCCACAAGGCAGAGGAGGACGGAGTGGCTTGTGCCGAAATTATTACCGGTCAGTCAGGACATGTAAATTATGACCTAGTGCCGGGAGTCATTTATGTGGACCCTGAAATTGCCAATATTGGATTGAGTGAAGCTCAGGCCAAAGAAAAAGGCATTTCTGTCCGAACAGGCTCCTTTCCTTTAGCTGCTAATGGTCGTGCACTTGCGACTGGATCGACGGATGGAATAGTCAAGGTATTGGCCGATTCAGAAACAGACCGTTTGGTTGGTGTTCAGATTGTGGCCCGAAGTGGATCCGAATTAATTGCCTCCGCAGTTGCTCATATGGAATACGGAGGATCTGCAGAAGACCTTGCCCGAACTATTCATGCCCACCCCACCCTTTCTGAGTCATTGAAAGAAGCTGCTCTATCTGTGGACGGAAGGGGCTTGCATAGTTTATAATATTAAAACCCTGTTTAGCGGCTTTGATTAAGGTCCAGCGGTTTACGAATTTCTTTTTCGTTTAAAACCCACGATTCTTTAATTTGGAAAATGTAAGTGGACAATTGATTAATATTATTTGGGTTTTCTTTTTCCTGCACTCCCTCTTT
This sequence comes from Opitutia bacterium, assembly GCA_018675995.1. GTDB lineage: Bacteria > Verrucomicrobiota > Verrucomicrobiia > Opitutales > Seribacteraceae > Seribacter. The sequence continues at coordinate 3,629 of JABGWZ010000237.1, forward strand.
TCGCTGTAAATTTCCAACAATTATAATCGGCGGTTCATTGTCAAAAGAAAAGCGGAGTTGGTAATCTTTACCGCTAAGTAAAACTGATTTCTCCAATCTAGTTTCCTGCAGTCTTAATAGTTCAATATTTTGCTTTTCTCGCTTGACCACTTTAACTCTGCCAAGTGCTTTGGCCTTCGAGGTAAAAAGAAAGACCGACTGTGAACTGTCTATTAAGTTATAACCGTTACCCATCTTCTTCTTGGTCGCTTTAACTTCACCAGGTTTTAAATGCAGTTTTGTAACAGAAACAGATGCACTCTTGTCTAGGCTGACTTCAGGTATTGGGTATTCTATTGTCTTGGAGTCTGAGGTAACTGGCTGAACATTTTTTCTGGCCAATTTTTGTTCATCGACATGTAGCTTTATATTATATCGTGAAGGTGTTGGTGGATTAATTGCTCCATCAGCAAAACCCATATTGGGAAATTCTTTAGCTGTAATTAGGTTATTTCCCTTCCTTTCGTTCGAGTATTTACCCATTTTAGAAGGTGCACCTTCGCTACTTATCGCGAATGGTGCATTGTTTCTGGGTGCGGATTTTCTGGACATGACCGCAGAGTCAGCTTGATACGATAATGTCTCAGATGTGACAAAGGCATCAGCGAGGGAGGTCGGCTCTTTTAATTTTAATTCCTTTTTTATCGCCAGTAAATCAGTTGTTGTCCTGGTGGATAACTCGCGGGTTACTCCTTCCTGTGTTCTATCAAAAAGCATTTGATTGAGATCAGCTTTTTCATTTACAGCTATTTTAGAAGTGCTTGTCGTTTCTTTTATTTCCTTTTCAATTCCTGAAGTAACTTCGATATTGCCAGCCTTATCCGGATCACTGGCTAAAACGATCAAAAGTGCGGATGCTGCAACACCCAGGGGGATCCAAAAAAGTAGATTAGCAGATTTTTTCACATCTTCCTCAACAGAATTGGAAGAAAAAATCTTATTTTTGCGACTCTCGCTTAATTTCCAATTTTGGTCAGGCAAGCCAGAAATGGGGTTCTTGCTTGATTCTTCGAGTAATCCAAGTGTTACGGCAAGAATCCTCTTCTTCTCCTTTAGACTGGGGGTCTCGTCCAGTGCTTTTTTAATTTGTACTTCCCTCTCTTCATTTAGTTCTCCGAGCAAGAAAGCAATAATTTCTTCTTCTTCGATTTTATGTTTCTCGCTCATTTGAAAAATCCTTCCTTTTTTAATTCTTCGGATAAATCCTTGATTATATGGTGTAATTTGTAGCCCACATTGCTCTCACTTAAACCAGTTTCCTGTGCTATTTCCTGATAACTCTTCCGCTGGTTAAATTTTAAGTGGATGATACGGGCAGAGTCTTTTGGCAGGAGGGAAATTGAATGTTTTACTCGATCAATCGCCTCATTTTTCTCAAGGTTTGTAACCAGGCAGTTTTCAGTTGGCCGGTTCATGGTATGCAGAAAGTCCATCTGGTCTTCGTCAGCAGTTCTTTGTAAACGGTTATTTTTTCTCAGAAATGATATACTCAGGTTACGAAGAGTTTTATAAAGCCAGGCCCGGGGTTCCAATATCTCATTTTCCTGCCTGGAAAAGCGCAGGAATGCTTCTTGTACTAAATCCTCTGCTTCCCCGCGGTCTTGTACAATTTGATAGGCGTAAATCATTAAAGGTTTCTCTAGTTTTTCATACCATCCTACAAGGAGTTGATCTTTAGTACCTTGACTCATTCTTTATATTAAAAAATTAAAAGAATTTGAACATTCTGGAGGGAATGAAATTTGTATTTTCAAGATAAGAGACGAGATTGCAGGGAATTTCTTAGATTTTTATTCTTCAAATAATTCTTTCATTCTTTGTAGACCAACCCGGAGTGTTTCCTGAGGATCCCGTTGCCACCATGATTCATTAAATAATTCCAGGCTGACTGTTCCATCATAGCCCATTTCCTTGAGTGCTTTAATTTCTGCCCGCAGATCAATTTGGCCGTCTCCAGGCATAACCCGGTCAGGGTCAGTCTGGGTGCCAGCCGCTTTGGACGGATCTGCATCATCAATGTGATAATGGCTTATTTTTTCGACCGGAATGGACCGGAGTTCTTCTTCGGTCGATCCGCTATTCCAATTATGAAAGGCATCCAAAATCAAAGAGGCTTCCGGGTCCTCGGTAACCTGAACGATTTCCCATGCTTTTTTCAATGTATGAACTGATTTAAAAAAACTAATATATTCAAAAGTCGGACGAATACCCTCCTGCCTGCCGATTTCGAGCAATTCCTTATATCGTTGCGGTAAATGCTTAGTTTCCGAGTTTTCTAGGGGTGGTGTGGCCACAATAAAGGGGGCTCCCAGTCGGGCTCCCAATGCAAAACGCCTGCGGGCTTCATCAAGTACAAGCTGGTGTTCCCACCCTTCAAAGTCACCCCATTGCCTCATTGCAATTACCGAGGGAACAATGAGTCCATGAGCAGCAAGTGATTTTTCAATATCACTGACTTCACCACCCCGGGCCACAAATTCCCAGACATCGTTAAGCCAAAGTTCAATTCCATCATAGCCTGCATTTCCGGCTAATTTTATTTTGTCCATCAAAGTTTGCGGTTTGATAGTGCTAGTATTTAGACAGTAAATCATGATTGGTTTAATTCAATATTATCGGGTTCTGGAGATTTTATTTGGTAGAGGAATATTCGACGAAATTAGTTTATAAGTTTTTTCTTAATGCAATATCCCAAAGCTCCTTGTAAAACGCCATTTGAAAATGGATTTTCGCGGCAATTTCCGGCAATTTCCGCCTCTTTTACAAAGGAGCGCAAAAAGAAAGGAAAGTCTCCGGGGGGCCAATAGTACCATGCGTCGAAATAATCCTTTCCGTGAAATGCAGATAAGATGGGTAGGCATACATCAATCCAAAGAGTGTCAATTTTACCCCCGCCAAAGGTTTGAGTGAGAATCTCTTCTTTCCAAACTTTTCTTAATGCGTGAAGACCGAGAGTTTCTCGATTTAATTGCTCGTTTTTTCTTCTTTGTGGAATCTTGATGTTTTCAATTTGTGGTATCCAGTCAGGGTTTACTTCCCAAAGTTTCGCATATTGTTTTAATCTTATCTTCGGATGATTTGCTGGCCTTTGCCCTTTGGTTTTCCACCCCGTTTCTGAATGAAAAAGATCTGAAGCACTGACAACTTTTCTATTCCATTCTTGCCATGGGTGTACCTGGGCAATTCTGTGCATGATGGATCGATTTCTCCTATAACCCAATGCTTCAAGAAAGGATTCATGGAGGACTTGCTTAAATGGAGCGGACATCAACTTTTTTTTTGCAAAATTCTTTTTCTGTTCCCATCGAACCTGAGCTAATTCCTGAACATCCTTCTTGAATTCGAAGATTGATTCAGGAGACTTTAATTTTGCTGGCAAGTCAGGTTTGCCGCTGGCAAGGGATTTAATTGCTGCTTCCTCCATATATTCTTCCAAACTTTGTGAAAGGAGAGGAAGCAGTACGAATTGGGAAATTTTTGTTCCGCAAGATGTGAGGGTATTTATTTTCAGATTTCTCGAAGGAAACAAAGTGACATGAAGGATAACCCGATCAAAATTTTTATTTTGATTATGTCCGTGATTTTCCCATTCCCTAGCATCAAAATGTATTTCGATATCTCCGGTATGCTCTTTATCGTTTAACTGGATTACGGCATTTTTAAAATCAGGTCCTTCTTCTGTCCGATTCCAAATGCCTTGGGAAATGACTTTTAATTTCATACCGCAAGAAGTATGTAAATTTTCTAAGTTGAAATCCTGTTCTGCCCATATTTTTTGAATAACATTTTCTTCGACCCGAAATGTTCCGTATAAACCAGGGACTTCATGAATTAATTGAATTTTTTTCATTTTTTCAGAGACTTAAACATTTAGGTCTGGGATATCAATTCGGTTTGGAAGAACTCCTTTTTCAGCATCTCTCTTTGGGCTTATCTTGATCCTTGTTCGTGCGATGGTTGAGTCGAGTTTTTTGGTTAATTCTTCAATTCGAATAGCGGTTGCACCCGATTCGTAAGCACAATTTCGAATTAATCCGTCATTGGTTGCAACCGAAATTCGTTCCGGGAATTTTGCTGCCATTAGCATTCGTTCAATTACACCATCAGCACCTTGTGTGGAAGCCGAGTAAATAACCGTATATTGCTGGTTATTGTTATGCTGGTATACCCTGCCTCTACCGAATTTTCCGTCAAACACCACAGTTAATAAGTATTGTTCATTTTGCTGAAGTGGTTCGAGGTAACGTAGTAAACTTTCCCTTGCCAGGTTACGGTCTTTTTTAAGTTCCCTTGCGAGGTCGGGTATACCATGTAATGCGTTATTCCCGTCGATGATCAGATGTTCTTGCATTTTTTCGTTGTTCGTTAAAAAAGCTTCTTTGTCAAAGCCCCTTTATATTTTTTCGCAATCAACTTAAAAGATAAATCACTATATGAGTACAGCCTTTCTTTTTCCCGGTCAAGGATCCCAGTCAATTGGCATGGGTGCAGACTTATTTCCTATTTTTCCAGAGCTAGTTGAGGAAGCTGATCAGATTTTGGGGTATTCAATTAGAGATCTATGTTTGGCTGAAGATTCCTTTGACCTAAATTTGACTAATTTCACCCAACCAGCTCTTTATGTTGTAAGTTGCCTTTCAGCAAAACTGAAAATTCAGGAGGGAATTGTGCCTTCCCATGCTGCTGGTCATTCGGTGGGAGAATTTGCTGCTTTGTTTACTGCTGGAGCTTTTTCTTTTCATGAGGGTTTACAAATGGTGGCAAAGAGAGGCGAAATAATGGCCAAAGTTTCTGGAGGCGGAATGGCAGCCGTAATTGGGTTAGATAGTGATGCTATAGAGGAAGTTCTTCTTAGTGAAGGTGCTGATCAAATTGATTTGGCGAATTATAATTCGCCTGGTCAAATTGTAATTTCAGGTGATGAAGCACAGATTTCCAATGTACTTGCACCTTTAAAGGAAGCCGGTGCAAGAATGGTTGTTCCACTCAAGGTAAGTGGCGCTTTCCATTCCCGTTTGATGATGGATTCTGCAAATGAGTTTGCGGAATTTATTGCCAAATTTTCTATAAAACTACCTTCTTTTCCTGTTATTTCTAATGTTAATGCTAATGCATACAGTTCAGCAGCATCAATTTCAGAATTATTGGTTAAGCAAATATATAGCCCCGTTCGCTGGACTGATGTTATCCAGGGCATTCGTGAAAACGGTGTTGATAATTTTGTGGAGTGCGGACCGGGTAATGTGTTAACCAAGTTGCTTAGGCAAATTCCGTAAATTTAAAAATTTAGCATTGTCGCATCTTACAAGTGGTAAATTTTAATATAACATCATTGCATTCAATTAATTAAGAGAAATTTTATTATTTTTTAACTTATCTATTTATATCTATTTTAAATAAAAGTTCTTTTTGTTTAATATGGAATTAAATTTAAATTATTTTTTTACAATAATTTTGTAAGAATTACCCAATTAATGCTAATAGAAGTTGTGTTCAATTTCTTTATATTTCATTTTTTTGGATTAAAATTTTACTACTCAAAAAAAATCCCTGTAATCACCGGTGGTTTTTACTAATTTTATTTTAATAATTGTGAGTATTTTTACCTTGAAGAAATAGTACCTTCTACATTGAATAATTGCTTCTCTTCCTTTATATTTAAAACCTAATGTTAGCCCGATTAATTGCCTGTGTTTTTTTTGGTTATTTTTGTACGGGATTACTTGTGTCTAACGCCATAGTTAGAGAATCCGAATTATTGGCAAGATGGAGTTTTGATGAAGGTAATGGCACAATTGCGAATGAGCACATTGGTACTGGAGTTGATGCAATCCTAAAGGACGGTGCTACATGGGGTTCATCTGCGAACTCCATGTCTCAGGGAAGCCTAGATATCAGTTCGGGGAATGGATATGCATTAGTAGCATCTCACCCCAATCTTCAGTCTCGGATCGGTTTCTCTACATCACTTTGGTTTAAGAGTAATGGACAGGTGGATGATTATGCTCAGATCCTGTCCAAGGATGGAGATACATACCTGTCTTACTTCACTCAAGTCGAGCAAGGTTCAGCACAAATTACCACACAGTATCGTTTTTTTGGTAATTATGAGAACAACGGTGTAATTTCTTTTAATCCGTATCAATGGCACTTTTTGGTAACCACATATGACGGTTCAAACTTTAAAACATACCTTGATACAGAACTTGCTGGATCAATGTTGGCAGAAAAAACCATACATATTGGGAATGGTGATCTGAGTATTGGTTCTTCTCCAGACGGAAGTAATATTTTTAAGGGATGGATTGATGATGTCAGGCTTTACAGCACGGTCTTAAATGTCAATGACCTCGAAGTCGCGTACGGGGATGGTTATGGTGATTTTGGTCCCACTATAGATGTTGAAGTTGAACTAGCCAACAATTCATACCCAATTCCTGTAGTTGTTCGATTTAAAGATCATTCAGGTGCTCTTGTTGAAGTTCAAGGCTTTGAGGATAACGAGACTAATGAAACAGCAGTCGTGATCGACGGTGCTACACTTCAAAATTTAGTAGCAGACAATAATTCGACTTACCGGTTTGAATTAGTTCCTGATCGAAATCCTCAAAAGATATTTCTTACAGTCAGTGCTGGAGCAGGAACAACAATTGCGACTGGCGATTTTTCTCAAAAAAAGTCGGTTGTGATCAGTTATTCCGAAAAAGTTACCCGATCTGAGTCTTTGGTTGGTTGGTGGACATTTGATGATGCTAATGGAACAACTGTTTCTGACCGATCCGGTGGTTATTCTTCTGCAAAACTTATCGGAAATGCCAGTATTGATAGCACGAATCAAAAATTTGGAACAGGTGCCCTACTTTTGGATGGAAATAAAAGCTGGGCAGAGGTAGGTATTCTTAGGGATTCTGATAAAGTCACTCGTGAGGAAGAACTAATTGGTTGGTGGAAATTTGATGAGGGTAGTGGGAATGCGGCGTTTAATTCAGTTACCGCAATGTCTTCGGGTACACTGATTGATTCAAGTTTTTCAACCACTGAGAAAAAATTTGGTAATTCAGCCCTGCATTTACCTTCAGACAAGCCAAATGCGTGTGTTGTCCTCGATCCAGTTCTTGATTTGGGTGGGACGGACAGAGTTGCCACTTTTTCTATTTCTACATGGTTTCGGAACTTGTATCCAGTAGGTTCATGGAGAACGCTTTCAAGGGGGAGCACTAACGGCCATCATTTAATTGTGCAAGATTCATCCAACCGAGTTGGTGTTTACGCTAATAATAACGGAGATTGGATTGATTCCGGTGATTTTAATTTGGAGCCGGATGGTCTTTGGCATAATATCGTTGTGGTATCAGATAGTTCTACCAGTAAATTCTATCTTGATGGCTTCTTTCGTGGCGAATCTGATCGAGCTACAGGTGACAATATTAAAACAATTGGTAATACCAACGATGGTGGACAAAGGTTTGCTGAGTACTTGGATGACTTCAGGGTCTATGCGATTGCCCTGACTGATTTTGAAGTGGAAAAAATCTATCGGGAAGCGGGTGGTTCGCTACTTGCTATTGGTGAGGGTAATTATTCGGTTTCGGTCTGGGTGAAACCGGATATTTTGCTAGAGACCCCGGTCTATGACTTTGCATTCGGTTGGTATGAAGGCGGAGGGGGGGAATACATGCAGGCTCGTATGAGCCAGGGCGATATTACAGATTACAATCAATTGGACTACTTTAATCCCGGAGACACTCAACAAAAAACAGTTTTAGACGGATTTGTTACCGAACGGCTCTTCAATGGTTCTTTTAACGATGTACAACTTGATGATATTGATTATGGACATATTGCTCAAACTACAGCTTTAGACATTTCAACTTATCCAAATATTGTGCTTTGGTTAGATGCAAGTGATACAAGTACTATCGTCACTGGTACGGGAAATGAAATTGAGACATGGACGGACAAAATTGACAGCACAATTATGCTGATTAGTCACACAACCAATAAACCGGATACAAACTCTTCTATAAACGGTTTGAACGCTATTGAATTTGATAAAAGAAGCCAAAACAACACCGAGTACATGTTTGCACAAAAAAGTGGAGTCAATTGGAGTCCAGCAAATGCAGATGGTTCACTTGGGGGGAAGTTGGAGGATATTGTTTTATATATGGCTGGAAGAATTGATACAGTTAGAAGAACGAACTTTCCTTTTGGATTCGGATGGAGGGATCATTTCCCTTGGAATAATACTCGGGTTTTTTGGAGGCATGAGAGTGCAAGGCCCACTTTTGTCTTGGGAGGAAACGGAACAACTTTTGTTCTTACAATGGTTCATTCGAAAACGGTTGGTAAGCAAATTGCCTATTTGAACGGATCCAAGGTTTTTGATGGCCCCAGAACCAATGATAATCAACTGAGTGATATTGGTACTTTTGGTTTTCCTACAGCTTCAAATACTGCTTGGGGTAACATGGGCTCTACTGGTTGGGGAGCAGACTGGACTGTTGGCGAATTTATTGTTTCTCGGGGGGTTGAAACCGATCAAGACCGTCTCGAAGTCGAATCTTACTTAGGTAAGAAATGGGGTGTACCTATGAGTTATGGCTTTGCAAAGCGCACGGACTGGGTTTACGAGGACACTAAATTTGAGCAGGCAATCAATTTTGCGGGTGCTGCGGTCAATCAAAGGTCTCTTACTACCGGTCCGAATAAAACTACCACTGGAGTTGGAACAGGAACTGATAACATAGGTGGATTGTGGATGGGTAAATTACGGGTCGGAAATCAAGGCTACATTCGTAGTGGAAAAGTAACTTTTGGCACCCGCAGTGATGATGGTAGTGTTTTCTGGATTGATTTGGATGAAGATGGTGATTTTTCCCGAAACGGTGCATATGGGGATGAAATGGTTGTAGATAACAAAGGAGGACATGGACAAAGAAACAGGATTGGGACCCGTTTTCTTGGGCGTAATTCTCCATTATTTATGCAAGCCGGAGTGATTGCACACAAAGGTGTTGCATTTGGGCCAGATGGTTACCAACTTTCAAAGCACCCAACCATTCACGAAGAAAAAGGTGCGATATCTTCCTCTTCAATGGTTCAAGGTTTATGGCACCATGTCGTTATGGTAGTAGATAGGGATGCGGGTCGACTCAAGCAGTACTTAAATGGAAACTTGGTCGCTGAAGACTCTTTTACTTCAGGAACAGAAGGTGAGTATTCTCTTGGAGATTGGTTCATCGGTGGAATGCCTGCGTCGAATGATCGCTTTACCGGACTGATTGATGATGCGAGAATCTATTCGATTGCTCTTTCAGACAGGGATATTTCTAAGATTTACAATAACCACGGAGGGGATATGGGCATTGTGGCTGATTTTGTGTCCCCTTCAATTACCGATGATTCAAATATATCCGTCCAATTAAACTTTTTGAAATTTGATGAAACCATTGCCGTGAACGGTTTTGATCAAAGTGATATTTTAATTTCAGGTGGATCACTTTCAGATTACTTGAATTCCGATGGAAATATTTCATTTAATATTATACCCGATGCCAGTGCAACAGAGGTTAAAATTTCTCTTGCAGAAGGGGCTGGAAATTTTGCTGGCGATAACACATTGCCCGCAGACATTCAAATTTTGCTCGTACCACCTGTGCCAGGAAAATCGGACCTCTTAAGTTGGTGGTGGCTTGATGAGGGAACCGGTACTAAAGTTACTGACAGTATTGGCGGTGGTTTGGGGGATATATATGGTGGGGCTGCTTGGTCCGTAAAATCTACTTATGGAAATTCTCTTTCTTTTCAAAATATCGGTGATTATGCTGATCTCGGTTCACCTGTCGCTGGTTGGAATAGTAATGCTTACAGTTTGGGTTTTTGGTTTTTGAGGGAAGGCGAAAGCTTTAGTTGGTCCAATGAGCAGATTTCAAATGTCATGTTCAGCTTGGGCAACGAAGAAAATTCCACTGTGCAAATTGGTACCAATGGATCATGGGTAGAGGTGTTTCTTAATACAACCGGAAAAAGAACACGGACAAGTGTTACAGCAGGCGTGCAGGATAATGTGTGGCATTATTTTTCTTTGACATACGATTCCAGTGTAGGGGATGAGCTTAATCTTTATTTAGATGGGGCTCTCATCGGAAGCACCAGTGTATTCGGTGGGACTCTTGATGCAGGAGTTACAGAAAAATGGTTGCTTGGGTTGGCTCAATTGAGCAGTCCGAGTTCTGGAAGATTTATCGGAAATATCGATGATGTTCGATTATTTAATCGTGCTATCGGTCTGGCAGATCATCAGCGAATATATAACCGTGGAAACGGAGATCTTGGACTTGTTGTCGAGGCCACCTACCCCACTGTAACTGATTCGAATCCTATTGTGATTGATTTGAATTTTAGCAGATATGGTATGCCGAGTGTTGTAGATTTTAACAGTTCTCTTTTTGTTTCAGGTTTAACAAAC
>JABGWZ010000109.1 GCA_018675995.1 Opitutia bacterium
AAATAATAAATATTTATTATGAAATTAACAATTACATTACTTTTTTTATTATTCCTCTTTGGTTGTGACTATCAGGATGCACCAGTTTCACCTTTTCCATCTGCAGAGAATCCATTGGATCAACCTGATGTTTTGAAAAAGAGTTTGGAAAATTCTGTAGATCTCGGAGAATTACGAGTCTCTTTAGAGCAAGGTGTGAAAGTATATAGAATTCTGAGGGAAAACAAACTTTACAGCGGATGGATTAGGAAAACTTACCAAGCAGGTTCTGTCGGTTATCTTTTTTATTGTGTGGAGGGTAGGCAAGACGGTTTACACACATCTTGGCACGAGAACGGAAAGAAAATGGTTGAACGTATGTGGTCGAACGGAACCCGTCATGGACCATTTACGATTTGGTCAACGGCTGGAATTTTGGAGTCTCGAGGTTTTATGAAGAATAATTTAATGCATGGATTAGTTGAGGAGTTTTACTCCAATGGAGTTAAGAAATCTTTGATCCAATATCAAAATGGTAAAATTGATACTTTTTTCCGTTGGAAGCCAAATGGTACCAAATGTCCAAATACAACTATTGTAGGTGGAAGAGGGATAGTGTTTCATTACCACGAAGATAATACGATTGATTCGAACGAATCTTATTGGGAAGGAGAAATTGATTATGGTCAGTCTACTAAAACCATAATTAAAAAGGTAGAACTTGATGCTGTAGTAGAAGAAAATCTAGAGGATGTTTCTGGAGAAGCAACAATAGGAATTAATAGGAATGGTTTCAATGGGCAGAGCTCTCTAGACCTTGAATCTAGCTTAGATGAGAACAATACTCCGAATTAGTCTTTTGATTTACTATAGAATAGTTTTTAGATTTTTTGTGGTTATGAGTGGATCAAATAGCTCGGTCACTAATTCTATTTCTGATTTCCTGCCGATACAATAAACTATATCCCCTACCTCAAGGAGTGTATCTGCCAAACGGTGTAATAACAGTAGTTCATTTCTTCGGATTGCAATAACTAATACACCAGTCTTCTCCGCTAATCCTAGTTGCTTGGGAGACTTGCCTTGAACGCGGCTACCCTTAATCAACAGAATATTCTCCACGGTTAGACTTTTAAGCTCTTGATGTTGGTGGAGGGGAAGAGGAGATTCCTTAAATTCTCGATCAGAATGCATAGTTTGAGACCTTGCATGATCGACTTCTTTGATAATAACATTTCTTGGTACCTCAAGTTTTCTCAATACTTGAGATAGAACCTCAAGTCCGCCTTCTATTTCACATGAAACTATTCCCGCCGGTTTGAATTTTCTAAAGTCTTCAATACCTGTCATATATTGAGTCCTAACAAAAATTGAAATATTTCCATCTAATCGATTAATTGATGCAAGAACTCTTTCTGTTGCCGCATGATCATTAATCATGACTACAACCGCCCGACAGGATTTTAGATGGGCATGACCTAAAGCTTCTTCACTTGTCGCATCGGCATAATAAACGGGATCCCCTCGCTCTCGACCGAGTCTTACATTATCCGAATTCATTTCAAGAACAACAGTTTCAATCGATAATGAACGTAGGCTCGAGGTTAACAATTGTCCTGATATCCCATAGCCAATAATAATAATATGGTCATTTTTCCCCACTGTTTTTTCCTCAAGCTCTTGGGCAGTCTTAGCCCGTAATAATTTTGCTAAAGGATCGAGAGCCCTTTCGCCAGCGGTAAAGTGAGGGGCTTTGTAGACTATTAATGGGGTAAGGAACATGCTTAATATTCCGGCATTTAGGAGGGGAGCAATCGCTTCGCTTGATACCACATTTTCCTTTGTAGCGAGTTGTAGTAGGACGAAACCAAATTCTCCAAACTGGGCTAAGCCAACACCAGCCAACCAAGCAGCTCGTGGAGGAAATCGCATAAACATTGCCGCGATCGACGCAATTAATCCTTTTCCAAATAGAAAAGCTGCGAGGAGAAGCATAACTGTTCCGGTTTGCTCAATTAAGACCTCGAAGTTAAAAAACATCCCAAGCGACACAAAAAAGAAGCTTACAAAGACATCCTTCAGAGGTAAAATATCACCCATTGCACGATGTCTGAAATCAGTATCCGCCACGATCATGCCTGCGAGGAAGGCACCGAGTGCTAGGGAAAGTCCTGTTAAAGAAGTTATGTAGGCAGTTCCAATACATAAGCATAGAACTGTAAGGATAAAAACTTCGCTACTTCGGCTCGCATCGACCCACTTAAATAGTAAGGGCACCAACTTTCGTGAGCACAGAAACAGAGTAATTACCATTAAAATGGCTTGCCCCAACGCAACTGCAACTTCTTGCCAAACTGACAGTCGATCAAGTCCTTGTGGAAGAAGGGGAATGATTAAGACCATTGGTACGATACACAGATCCTGAAATATTAATGTACCCACGATGAAACGACCATGGGGG
>JABGWZ010000231.1 GCA_018675995.1 Opitutia bacterium
AACAAATAAAATGAAAAGAATTATAAAGAAGATTCTCTCTCCCATTGTCGTCCAATTTTTTCACTACATTTGGTGGCAGTCCAAAGATACATGGCCCCGCAACAAATTCTTAGGTTATGAAATCTTGCAGTGTCCATTTGATCTGCAAATATATCAGGAATTAATCTTCAACTCAAAACCTGAATTTATTCTCCAGACAGGAGTTTGCGGAGGCGGTTCAATTGTATATTTTAGCTCTATTCTAGACATAATGGGTGCTTCAAATGATATAAAAGTAATCGGCGTTGATATTGAACTATCTAAGGAAGCAAAAGCAATAAAGAATAACCGAGTCATCCTTTTTGAAGGCAGTTCGACAAGTGATGAAGTTGTATCCAAGATTAAAGATTACACCCAAGGTAAAAAAGGAATTATCATTCTAGATTCCGATCATTCTGAAACACATGTTTCAAAAGAACTATCAATTTACAAAGATTTTGTGCAAAAAGGTTGTTACCTGGTTGTCGAAGATACAAACTTGAATGGAAATCCTGTACACCCAAATTTTGGACCGGGACCTTATGAAGCAGTGAAAAAGTTCCTACTTAAAAACAGAGCTTTTAGTCAAGATAACCAGTTGTGGAAAAGAAATTTATTTTCATTTCATCAATATGGATGGTTAGTCAGAACCAAGTAAGCATCTATTATTAATAATAAAAAAATTGCTTGGATACACATCGACATAAAAGATCGTGTTTCTGAATTTAAAGATTCTCTTTATCCAAAGTCTCATCTCTGGGGGTTTCCAATAGAAGACAGCACAAAATTGCATATTTTAAATCCTTTAAGTAAAAATTGGCTACTCATTAATTTCTCTAGTTTTTATTCACAAATAACTAGAAATCGTATCGGGGATTTATTAATTGAAATATCGATTCTCCTCAAAATAAAAGAATATGAAAGCATTTATTGTATAAGTGGCAGGTTATTTTGGATACCATTGTTGAAGAAGCTTGGTTTCATTAAAACAAAACTTCTTATTCTGATTTACCGTCTTCCCCCTCCTACCCCATTTTGGAAGGTTCACGATCTCCATCATTCCCGATTTATATTGAGTACCTATGATGGAATTAATTGTCTCACTAGTTATACTCAGAAAAAACTGAAATCATTACTTACCCCAAAAACAAACATTGAATTCCTTGAGTGGTGCACAGATACCGTCTTCTATTCGAAGAATTGCACGGACAAAAAAAGCTATTTTTTTTCTTCCGGAAAAACAAACAGAGATTATCGCACTCTGATTCATGCAGCTCAGATGAATTGTAATTTACAATTTGTTGTCATCGGGCACTTCACTGAAGAATTGCTTAATTTAGTACCAACCAACATGAAAATCATTCGATCAGCAGCAAACCAAATTGATACTGCGATTTCTTACTCGGAACTCAAAGAATATTACTCTAAATCAATTGCCGTATGCATACCGTTAAATGATGATCCAGAAGACACATGTGGATACACAGAACTTTTAGAATCAATGGCAATGGGTAAACCAGTAATAATAGCAAGGACAGGATGCCTTGATATTAATATTGAGGACAAAAATGTTGGATATTATTATGAACCTCACAATCCTCATGATTTGAGTGATAAACTTAGATTAATTTATAATAAATCTGCTACAGCAGAAAGATTTGGTCAAAATGGGAAAAAGTTGGTTGATGAGAAGTACAATTTGAATGCTTACAGTTCTAGACTTAAAAAATTTTTTAAAAAGAGCTAAAGGATAAGTTCAGAAGCAATGCTAAAAAATTTCATCAAAAAAATCATACCGAGCAAAGTACTACCTCTAACTTACCTTACTCATCGAACTATTCAAAAAGCTAAGGGTGAAGTCCAAAGTGGTCCATTTAAGGGCTTGAAATATATCGAAAAAGCCTATTGTAGCAGTATTTGCCCGAAGTTAACGGGTACTTACGAAAAAGAGATCCAAAATACAATAAACCAACTTTTGGACAAAAAGTTTGATGCTTTTATTGATATTGGGTCAGCTGAAGGATATTATTCTATAGGATTTGCTAGATATGGCAATTGCGAGCAAGTCTACTCATATGAATGCAGTGAAGAAGCCCGAAAACTTCAGCAAGAATTAGCAGAAAAGAACGATGTCGAAAGTAAACTTCGACTATTGGGTAGTTGTAATTGTGATGATTTAAGATCAGTTCTCCAAAAAAATAGTTCAAGTTTTATATTATGCGATGTTGAGGGGTTTGAGTATGCCCTACTTGATATTGAAAAGATACCTGAACTAGCAACAGCTACTATGATTATTGAATGTCATCACCATGTCTGGGATAGAATGGAACCTGCATTAATTGATAGATTTTCAAAAACACATAGCTCCGAATCTTTTAAAGCAAACATCAACGGAAATCCAAAAGACTATCCATTTGGAAATTTTTACTACTACATTCTACCAAGGAAGTATAAAAACTTTCCGATTTTAGACCAAAGAGCACCGGAAACCACCTGGCTTTACCTTAAACCCAAGTATTAATTTTGAAAAGAATATTGGAGAAACTGCTATTAAAATCTCCTAGATTTTATCGTTTCTTAATTGGATTTCGAAAAAACACCAATGCAGATAAATTTGTTTTTAGTCATTACATAAAGAGAGGCGATACTGTAATTGATTGTGGTGCGAATATCGGATATTACACAAATTTCTTTCGTGCAATTGTGGGGGAAAAAGGATGCGTTCATGCTTTTGAACCAGTACCCTCAACATTTGAATGTTTAACTAAGAACGCACTGGAATATTCAAATTGTAATAATTATAGGCTAAATAAGGCTGGACTTTATAAAAAGGAGTCCAAAAGAAATATCTACATTCCAGACTCTATAAGTGGACACGCATCTCTCTACAAACACAAAGATGCGTGGAATGCTCAAAAAATTGATGGAAGAGAAATTAAACTAATACAACTAGATGATTATGTTGAAAAAAACGGAATTAACAAAATAGACTTTATGAAAATTGATGTAGAGGGTTCAGAGATCGATGCTATCCACGGTTCCACACTAACTTTACAGAAAAATAAACCAAAGTTACATATTGAAGTTAATTCTGAGCTTCTTAAAAATTCTCAACATTCAGTACAAGAACTTTGGGAACTCCTGAAAGGGTTAGATTACAAAAAAATTTATTATTATGATAAAGATCCAAAATTATTATTAGATTTTGAAAAATTGAAAAATAATGAAGATCTGATCAATACAAATGTTATTGCATTTAATTAAATGATTTGAAACCAAAAGAGACAAATATAATTATACCATGCTGTAATCGCCCAACCGAATTAAATACACTTTTGCTATCATTAAAGAATAGTATTGTGAATTGCGATAATTGTATGGTAACCAAAATTATTGTATGCGATGATTCAAATAATAAATCAGTAAAAAATATATTAAAGAGCAATCACAGTGATGTAAAATGGGTTAAAGGACCTCGTAATGGACCTGGAGCCAATAGAAATGAAGGACTTAAAGTAACAACCATTACATGTGAGTGGTTAATTTTTATCGACGATGATTGCTATGTAAATGACGACTTCATTAACTCATACAACACGATGATGCAAATTAACCTTTGTAAGGTCATTGAAGGTAAAATCGTCTGCCCGAATAAAAGAAACTCTATCTTTGCAAGACAACCAGATAATAATAAAGGTGGTGTTTTAGCTAGTGGTAATTTCGCAATTAAAAAATCCCTGTTTACTGAAATGAATGGATTTGATGAAGATTTTAAGATTATGGAAGATATTGAGTTTGCTGCCCGGCTGGAATCTATTGGTGAATCCTTTATGTTTTGCGAAAGTGCAATAGCTTATCATCCGAGCCAGACCAAAAGTATTTTTTTCTATTACAACTGGATTTTTCATTTTAAGTGGCAAATTCTACTGGATTATAAATGTAACGGAAAAGACCCTAATCAAATTTTGATAAAATCATCTATGCATACAATTATTAAGCATCTAATTTTTTTATTAAGAATATCTTATCATTTATTCACCAAGTTTGATAGGGATAGGTGGATTATGTATACATTCGAAAGAACTTTGGCTTGGATTTCATTGCCAGTGGCTATTCCCCATCTCATTTTTTGGGATTTCATTTTTAGAAAAAGAATGAATAAACTTTCCGAAACTTCACTACCACCCGTATGTTAACAAAATTAAAAGATAAAATATTTTTTAAACTCTCAGATTTAGTAGATTTTATTTTTGTTCAATTATTTTTTAAAAGTCTATTATTATTAAGGGGTACAAGAGTCCCTTTTTCTGCAAAAATCTCTAAATTTTTAATTAATTGGCCACATCAGTTATCAATAGGTCGAAATTGTGTTTTTGAACATAATCTAGTGTTCAAATATGACTCTATTTGGCGAAAAGGCCCTAATATTATTATTGGAGACAATGTCTTTATCGGTTGTAATACTGAATTTAATATTTCGGAGAGAATATCTATTGGTGATAACTGCTTAATTGCTTCAAATTGTAAATTTATTGACCATAACCATGGATTTAGCGATTTAAACAAACCAATCAGGCTTCAGTCATCTAAAATATCTCCTATCATAATTGAGGACAATGTTTGGATTGGCACAAGTTGCATCATTCTCAAAGGGGTAACGATCGGTTCGGGTTCGATTATTGGAGCCAGCAGTGTGGTAACCAAAAATGTTCCTTCAAACGAAATATGGTGTGGATCCCCAGCTTCTCAAAAGAAAAAAAGGATTTAATCCATTACCTCTTTGCCTTCCTCTGTCCCCAATAATATTTTCATTCTTCGAAATAATGACTTAGGGGATGTTCTTGTATCCACGCCCCTTCTTTACGCTCTAAAAAAAGCTTATCCTAATTCATCCATAAATATTGGCGTAGGAGATTGGGCCAAATCATTACTAGAATACAATCCAAATATAGATGATATAATATCTTGTAATGCTCCTTGGCATAATAAACAAATTTGCCGTTTCCCAGCTAATTCTTCCATGACCTTCTTTCAAGGTTTGCTCTATTGTCTATTCTCTAAGGAAGCTAAGAATATTTCGATGAAACGCTTTAGCCATGGTATTGATATCCTCGGTAGCAGGCAGGGTTCATGGTTAATGCTTAGGTCTGGCATCCAAAACCGACTTGGAGTTCATGGATATGCTGGCGGCGATAATCTTTGTCATAAATCAATTCATTTTAATGAAAATCGTCATGTAGCCCTTTCCTGTCTTGAATTTTTAAAATTATTTAAGATTGATTTCGAAATCGAACCCCGACCAATGGTTTACCTTACAAAAAAAGAAACCGAACAAGCTCGTCAAAGATGGGGAATAGAAGAGGTGCCAAAACTCAAAATAGCCTTAGCTCCGGGAGGAGGCTTTCCGGAAAAATGCTGGGGCGATGAAGACTACACCCAGCTTTCTAAAAGATTGCTTGATGATCAAAACGTCCAAATTTCAATTATTGGTTCCGGCGAGGACAAATCTAGAGTTAAATTACAGTCTGGTAAAAATCTTATTAACTTTTGCGGTAAATTAAGTCTTAGAGAGTCGGCAGCATTAGTTTCTGAAGCAGACTATGTTATTACTAATTCATCTGTTTGCATGCATTGGGCTGGTGCGTTCAAAATTCCATCCATTACTTTATTAGGAAATTGGTATGATAGTGCCAACTTACATAAGCAACAATGGGGTTATCCTGAAAGTATCGTTTTAGGAAAAGAGACAAAACAGGGAATTACAAAAGTTGCTTCCGTTGAAGAAACTATGCAACAAGCTCTAAAATTATTTAAAACTCATTCTTCATAGTTGAGAGTTTGCATTATATCAGGAACATATAATCCAGGTGAATGTGGAATCTCCGACTATATCCATTTATTGTCTGAGAAACTACGGAATCTAGGTCATGAGGTCAGTCATGCTTCTGTACACCATCTAACCACGCAGAATAACTTCATCCACAATTATCCAAATCATGACCTTTACAGCCTTCAATTTGCACCCTATGCTTTCTCTTCTAATGGAGTCTTAGGTAAGAGCATTTTAGAATTTGCAAAAAATCAAGGTTCCCAAAAAACACACATTAATTTTCATGAAATTTGGATAGGTGCATACCCAAAGGCACCTTTTAAGGAAAGGCTTACAGGATGGATACAAAAGTTAAAAATTCTAACTTTCGTCAATAATTTAAATCCAAATTTTATAACCAGCACAAATGCGGCTGCGATTGATCGACTTGCCCTTTCTGGGATCAAAGCAGATTACTTATATTTATTCGGAAATATACCACACTCGCCGACCTACAAGCTTGAAGAAAAAACATCATGCAAACTTGCAATATTTGGAACTCCTTATCAGAATTTCCCATACCATTTACTGGGTCAGAAAACAAAGGAACTTTCAGATGCTTTAAATTTACCTATTCATATTCATTTAATCGGCCGACAGAGGGAAATAGAAGGACTAAATCGTATTAAGAAACTCTCCAATGAGTATGACTTTTCAGTGTTTGAACATGGTGAATTGTCTGCAGAACAAATCTCTAAAGAATTAGCACAGTGCGATTTTGGAATTTCAACAACCCCCTATGATGTAATTGGGAAAAGTGGTGCAACTGCTGCCATGTTCGAGCATCGCCTTCCTTTAATCGTTTATGACGATGGAGATACTCCAGCTGAAAAACTTTTTGTGTTGGATGAATTTTCGGAACAAGTATATCTTTTAAACAGCGAAGAGTTTATTTCCAAACTAGTTACTTGTTTCAATAAAAAGAGAAAACCTTTTTTTGATGGCGTTGCCTACGCTGTAAACCAAATGTTAAGATTGATCAATTGAATCCTAAAAGACAGATAAGTCCCTACCAAAACCCATGGTCGTTTTGGTCCCAAGTTCTGTTGATGACATGGAGAATTACTTGGTTTTTGTGTTGTTCCTGGACGCCAAAATTTTTTAACCCGTGGCGACTTTTGGTGTTAAAACTTTTTGGAGGGAAAATCTCAGGAGTTCCCTTTGTTCATGCTTCAACAAAAATCCAAATTCCCTGGCACATTAAGTTACATCATCGAGCATGTCTTGGGGAAAATGTTGTTGCCTACTCTTTAGGCATCATCGAGGTCGGTGAAGGTGCGACAGTTGCCCAAGAATCATATCTTTGTGCTGGCACGCACGATTTCGCTAATCCCAACATGCAATTAATCACAAAGCCAATAACGATTAAAAAAAATGCGTTTCTTGGTGTCAGATCGATGATTCTTCCAAATATTGAGATAGGTGAAAACTCCGTTATCGGTGCTCAGGCAGTAGTAATCAAAAATGTTCCTGCTAACGAAATTTTTGCTGGTAATCCAGCCCAAAAGATTGGGGAAAGAAAAATTTCATATGAACTTAATTAGTAACAAAAATATTTTGATCACGGGCGGAATGGGATTCATTGGATCCAACTTAGCCAGGAGATTATTGGAATTCAACAATCAGGTAACGATTGTAGATAGTTTAATTCCTGAGTATGGTGGAAACCTTAGGAATCTCAGTGATCTAAAGGACAGAGTTGCCATTAACCTCTCTGATATTCGTGATAAATATTCGATCAGAGAAATTATCAAGGGACAGGACTATTTATTCAACCTTGCGGGTCAAACCAGCCACTTAGACTCCATGGAAAACCCGTTCATTGATCTCGATATTAATGCAAAGGCACAGTTATCAATTCTAGAGGCTTGCCGGAAAAACAACCCGGGAGTCCGCATCGTTTTTGCCAGCACAAGGCAAATCTATGGGAAACCATCTTATTTACCTGTCGATGAAAAGCACCCTTTACATCCAGTCGATATCAATGGAATCAATAAAATTGCTGGAGAACGATACCACATTCTTTACAACGAAGTTTATGGTATCGCTTCTTCAGTTCTTCGCCTAACCAACACCTACGGTCCAAGGATGAGAATCAAGGATGCCCGCCAAACTTTTCTTGGTATTTGGATCAGGCATTTATTACAAGGTATACCCATTCAAGTTTTTGGTGATGGGAAGCAAAGGAGAGATTATAATTTTGTGGATGATGTCATCGATGCCCTAATCCTAGCCGCAGTTTCTGACGATGCTATTGGAAAAGCTTATAATCTTGGCTCGCCTACTCCAATGAGCTTAGAAGAAACCGCCAGTATAATGTGTGCTCAAGTAAAAGGTTCCAGTTATCTACTGGTTCCTTTCCCAGAGGATAGAAAGGCAATTGATGTAGGCGATTTTGTCTGTGATTACAGTTCTTTTTCTAAAGCTTTCGAGTGGGAACCTAAAACCTCATTCAAGAAGGGAATTAAAAGTTGCCTCAATTTTTTTAAAAACGAAATTGAATATTATATTTAGAAATAATCCTCATAATCAGCCATGCTGTCAGACATTATGCCTATTTGGCTGAACATTATTAATTAGAAATGGAAGAAAAAAAAGATAAAAGAATAGTTGTCCAATCGCTCATTGGTACTAAGCAACTTTCATTCTATCTAAGATGCTTAAGGTCTCTAATTGAATTTAGTAAAGATCATTTTGATCTGCATTTACATAGTGATGGATCGTTATCACAAACCGATGAGAATTTTATTCATGCTGAACTTAAAGATGCTAAAGTTACAATTTCAAACTCTAGTCTTAATACAGATCATATTCTTGACTGTCTTGGCGGTAAACCTAACTGCCAAAGGTTTCGTAAGGAATCAATCTGGGGAATTGAATTTTTTGAACCATTGTTTTTTAATGAAAAGGATCCTGTTAGTTATTATCTAGACGCAGATATAATTTTCCTCCAGCCTTTCTCAGGTTTATTCAATAGATCAAAGACTGAAAATGGTGCTATTTTCCTCAAAGACACTCAATGGGATGCCTATTGCTTGAAACCATTTAATTTTCTCAGAAAACATAAAAAACCAGAAGTTGTAGAGGGAATTAATACAGGTTTAGTTTTTTGGGACAAACGGGTTATTGATTGGGATTACCTTGAGTGGTTTTTAGGTGAAACCAGTTTACACCATATTCCAGAATGGATTATGCCAACCGCACAAGCTGGTTTGGCAAACCGTTGTAATGCTAAGACCGTTAGTCCAAAGCAGATTACAAATCTGTATCCCAATGCAAAAATCACCAATAAGACATTTGGAGCTCACCTGTATGGTTCCTACAGGAAAAAATGGATCGAAAAACTAAATGAAACTCAGAATGGAAATGATGTTAAACTTGAACACATAACACCCATCTTTACTGAATGCAAAAAACAAAACATAATCGGTTATTCATTTAAACAAACAAAGAGATGGATTAATACAAGGTTAAATCGGTGGTAGGAAAACAGCACAATTCTGAAAGCTTATCTAAAATAAAAATTTTGATGATTGCTCCTTGTTTAGGGAAATTTGGAGGAATTGAAAGCTTTTGTCTGGCCTTGTGTGAAGATATTTTAGCAAGAGGAGCGATAGTGACTCTTTTGCGAAAAAAAGTGAAAGGGTTTACTCCCGACGGTTCCATTAAAAAAAATGAGGCGGAAATCTGTAAAACATGGACCTTTGAACAAAGGCAAAACTTTAAAAGTCAGTATGTTGTCCCAAGAGACAGTAGAGTTCGAAAGGCTGTAAAGGATAGTGATCTTGTCCACTTGCACAACCCCATGGTTGAAGGCATATGGTTGGCAAAAAAAGAACGTAAGCCCTGTGTCATGACCATCTACAATTGGCGGAGAAAAGGATTTCATCCCAGACTTCTACTTTGGCGTTGGGCGGTCTCACAGGCAGATCGAAGATGGTATATCTCTGAATTTGTCTGGAACACTTGGGAGAAAATAAGACGAGAAAGCAGCGAAAGGTTGCCAGTCGTTTCACGAATGTGCCAAGAAGAGTGCCCTCTCCATCAACGAAAAGGTTTTTTATTTATTGGAAGATTTGTCCCTAACAAGGGTATTCGGCTTTTAATAAATGCCTACCATCATGTGTCTCCAAACCCTCATCTTTGGCCACTTACTTTAGTTGGCGATGGCCCACTTCGAGATGAAGTATTAAAATTAATTTCTGATAAATTGATTAAGGGCGTTAGGCTAACTGGTTTTGTCAGCGAGGCGGAAAGGCACCGATATACAAGAAATGCAAAGTGGATGGTAACCCCGCCACACACAAATGAAGATCTTGGTCTAACTCCATTGGAGGCAAGGTCAGTTGGCGTTCCCTGCATAGCATCGAATGATGGAGGCATTCCTGAAACTGCTGGAAAACATGCTCTCTTTTGCAAACGAGGATGCCTAAAGTCATTGGCACATCGGTTGCAACAAGCCGTTGATATGAATGAGACTGAATATGAACAAAAAGCATTGAAAACCAAAGAAGGATTACAAGATTATGTTCGTCCTCTCGATGAATATGCAAAAAATTATTTGCAACTTCTACATCGAAATTGAAGATAAACAGCCGAATTGAAGTAATTGACTTATTACGTGGTTTATCGTGCTTAGGAGTCCTATTTTACCATGTACGGATAGACCTTTGGGTTGGTTGGTGGCGTATCACAAACTATCCAAATGAGTATTCATTCTTTACGAAAGCTGTAGCTTGGCTCTCTACTCCGACTCCTTTTTTGGGATACGCCATTCTATTGTTTTTCCTAATTAGCGGATTTTGTATTCATTATCCAAATACATTACCCAATGCTAAACCCCGATGGAAAATTTATTTTAAACGAAGGTTTTGGCGAATTTACCCAACCTATTTGATAGCCATTTTATTGACTTCCGTGATCAGTTATTTCTGCCATATAAAGTGGGGCGATGTTGACTGGGACTTTGAGAGAATTTTGAGAGTGGCAACAGTCTCACAGAATTATCCGCCCAAGAACGGACAATTCCTTACCAACCCTTCGCTTTGGACAATTCCCTTGGAAATCGAGTTCTATACCCTCTACCCCCTAGCATTTTTATGCATCTTGAAGTTTGGGTTTTTCACACTCTTGATTCTGTCCATAGGATTAAGCATATTTGCTATTTTTCTTACAGGTTTGGGATTACAATGGGTGTCATATACCTCTCTTTTCCTTTGGCCATCATGGTTAATGGGTGCCTGGATTGCTTCGCTTCACCGAGAAAGTAAACTCTCGAAATTAAAAATCCTTCCTGTCTCTTCTATGTTAATTGTTTTTTTAATTACTGCACTGGCTAGCCAATTACAAAAATGGGAAGAATGGACACAGTATGCTTGTTGGACTGGATTCTATTTCACTTTTTTTCTAATTTTTCTTCGCTTTGAAAAAAGTATCACTAAGCAAAAAGAAAATTTCATTTTTAAATCTTTAACATGGTTAGGACAAATTTCATTTTCGCTCTATCTGATTCACTTTCCATTATTCAAACTTTTTGGTTTCATCCATTGTTCGTATTTTCAAGAGAAATCTGCTAATTTTATAATTACTTTAGCTTACTTGGTACCGGTATGCTTTTTGGCTTGGATTTTTTATCGTTTGGTCGAAAATCCAATCCACCAATGGTCCAAAAGATTGATAAAATAAATTGACCCCCAAAAAAAATATTTTGATTTCACACCCGACAGGTAATACATTCGTCAAAGCACTTCTTGATGAATGTGAAAAAAAAGATCTTTTAGCAAAATTCTTTACCACCATCGGAAAAGGGAAAAATACGAATTTCATACTAAAGAATATTTCAAACAGACGGGCGTACCCAATTCTAGATCAAAAAATTTATCGTCAATGGTTCCCAGAGATTTCGCGATTATTATTTGGAAGATATAAAACACAGTTAGAACGAAAAAATGATACTGATAAGGTATACGAAAAACTTGACAGAAAAGTTTCTAAAAACTTAGAGAAACTAAATATCTCATGTGTTCATGGCTATGAAGATGGTGCTGCACATACATTCCGAATGGCCAAAGAATTGGGAATACGCTGTTCTTATGAACTTCCAATCGCACATTGGGCAACGAGTAGACGATTACTTGCTCAAGAGGCAGAAAGATATCCGGAATGGATCCCTACTTTAGACAGTATAAAAGAAAACGAAGAAAAACTTCACCGAAAAGAGCAGGAACTTGAGCTTGCCGACTGCATATCATGCCCAAGTAAGTTTGTACTCCAGTCTATCCCCTCGAATATCCGGAATTCAAAGCCTTGCCAAGTTGCACACTTTGGTAGTCCATTCATAAATGAAGTTAAAACCGAAAAACTTCTAAAAAATAATAGTCAAAATCTAAAAATTCTCTTCGTTGGATCAATGAGTCAAAGAAAAGGGCTAGCTGATTTATTCAATGCACTTAAAATATTAAAATCTCAGCATGTAAGCCTCACTGTAATCGGGCAACCCGCCATGGCCATGGGTTTTTACCGGTCTCAGTATCCCAATTTCAAGCATATTCCAACATGCTCGAATGAAAAAGTAAAATCGATTATGAGGAAACACGATGTTCTCATTTTGCCTTCTATTGTCGAGGGTTGTGCACTTGTTCAGCTTGAGGCGCTTTCTTGTGGTTTACCAATTATTGTGACTAAAAACACAGGGGGAGAAGATTTTATTGATGAAGGACAAACTGGTTTTCTCGTACCTATTAGGAAACCAGATAAAATTGCCGAAAAAATTGAATGGTTCATTGATAATATTAACATTTCACATGAGATGAAAATTTTTAGTAAAAATAAATCATTGAACTATAAATGGCAAAATTACGCCAAAAGAATTATAAATTATTGTAAATAGAATGAAAATCATTTCCTAATATTTGTGATCCAGGCAACACAAACTATCCGTATTAAAAAACCTCTACAAAGATTAAGCAGTGAGTATGTAAGTACTGAAATTAGTCTGATTAAAAAACTTATCTGGCTATATTTCCTACTATTACTTTTCGAAGGTGCTTTACGCAAATGGTTTCTTCCAGGACTTTCTCAGGGGCTACTCATCATTCGGGACCCAGTTGTGATTTGGATCTATTTTATCGCATATAAAAAAGGCCTTTTATCTTTGCAAAATAAGTACATTCAAACTTTGATAAGATGGACTTTGATTTGTGGCTTAATTTCTTTGCTCGTAAAAGCTCATCCACTTACAATCGCTTATGGCATTAGAACAAATCTTCTGCACTTTCCATTAATTTTTGTAATGGGACGTGTTCTTACTTTGCAAGATGTTATATCCTTTGGTAAAGCTTTTCTTATTCTTGCACTTCCGATGACTTGGGTAGTAGCTCAACAATTTCAAGCAGACAGGTTTGATATCATGAATGTTGCATCTGGTGGAACCGGTCATCAAATGATGACCTCTGGTGACAAAGTAAGGGCATCTGGAACATTTAGTTTTATTAGTGGAATTGTATTTTATTATTGTTTCGCAATTGCATTTATAATTTACGGATTTTTACAAAAAGAGATTTTTACAAAATGGGTCCTATACCTTGGAACTGGGGCTACTTTTCTGGCAATGGTAACTGCCGGCAGTCGGTCCGTTATAGCCGAATCATTACAAGTTTTTGCATGCTTAGGGTTTCTTGCCTATTTTAAACCGAATCAATTTGGCAAAATAACTCTTTCGAGCTTTTTCCTACTTTCGATCGGATTATTTCTCCACTCACAAATTGCACTTTTTCAAGAAGGGTTAGAGTTTTTAAGTATGCGATTTGAAGAAGCGGCAAATGTAGAAGGAAACCCGATTGAAGCTTATTTCATTAGATATTGGGAAATTATTTATTCCCCTTTTAGATCTTTAAATTTTCAGTCTGTGCAAGGTTGGTTGGGAAATGGAATAGGGGCAGGTACCCGAGCGGGTGCTGCATTAGGAAGAGGTTATGGCTTCGAACTTGATTGGAGTAGACACATTTACGAGAACGGGGCAATCTTAGGATTGATATTTATTTTTATTCGAATTTGGATAACGAGGGATTTACTTTCAGTTTGTATCTCTGCGATTAAAAAGAACTCCTATTTAGCAATTCTATTATGGGGAGCAGCTGCCCCAGTGATACTATTCGGTATTTTAGGTCAACCGACAAATCTTGGGTTTGCTGCTTTTGGCGGAGGGCTTTGCTTGGCTGCAGCCCGAAAGGGCCCATCATCATGAGAATCTTACTTATTACTAATTACAGGGAAGATAGACAAAAAAGTATGATTCGATTTGGTAATCTATTGGCTTCAGGCATAGCTGATTATGGTGTTGATGTTTCTGAAGCATTCCCCAAATCTAAAATGCAAAGATTTTGCTTTGGGTCAAAATTCAAAAAATGGGCAGGTTACATTGATAAGTACTTTTTTTTTCAAAAAAAAATTGAGTCTTCATTGCAACTTACAAGATTCGACCTAATCCACATCATTGATCATTCAAATTCTGTTTATCTTCCGAAAATCTCTACATTAT
>JABGWZ010000140.1 GCA_018675995.1 Opitutia bacterium
AGGCAAGGCACTAAGAATTGGCGTGACACCTTTCATGTTATCGCGGAATTTCATGTGGTAGTACCATTCATCCTTAAGGCTGAATGGCTTTACTCCACGGGTAATTGGATGATTTGGGAGGGTTTTAAAATCAGCAGTCCAATGCGGATTAACTGACCAGAAGACTTCAAAATATCCGCCGAGCCATTTTTTTAACATGTCCCCCGGTACTCCCTTGGGCACCTCCACTGCGTAATGAACGCAGACCAAACCGACTCCCTTTTCTGCCAGGGCATCAAACTCCTTTAAATATTTGTTGATTGGATGTCGTCCGCCGCCATCAGATAGAATAACCACTGAGTCTGCATTTTCAAAAATAGAAGAGTCGGTTGGCCACCCGCCTTTATGAATAGCCGTCTCAATATCTAGCCCCGATTCTTTAGTAAGGGCGTTTGAGAGTAAACCCACACCATCTCCCCAATTATGTGCACTTGTTCCGTGGCTATCCTTACCCGCAATAAGAACAATTTTGAACTTTGCCGCTGAAAAGTTTGGCAAAAAAAACATTGTGGTTAGTGGAAGCAATAAAAAGGTGAAATTTTGCATATGATTTAAAAGAATGTTTTTTGTATTGATAACAACGATAAAGAGGATGGATTCTCAATTTTTTTCTGATTTTCTGTTTCGTTCTGAAAATTTGTCGATAAGCCGGATTTAAATGATTACCTGTTTTTGATTGTCAGATAGAGGGCATCTGATTTCCTGTTTGGTTATGGAATTGATTAATAAAATAGAAGACCAATTTATAAACATTCTTTCTCAAAATATCGGTATCAGTGAAATAAATGCCGGATATTTATACGCCCTGATTTCTTTACTTATCATTATTGGGATTGGGTGGATTGCAAATTTTATTGTAAAGCGATTTGTGCTCGGATTAGTAAGATCGTTAATCAAGAAATCCAAAACCTCGA
Source organism: Opitutia bacterium (assembly GCA_018675995.1). Lineage (GTDB taxonomy): Bacteria > Verrucomicrobiota > Verrucomicrobiia > Opitutales > Seribacteraceae > Seribacter. The sequence goes on from JABGWZ010000140.1 coordinate 954, forward strand.
TCGGTGAATATTTGATCGGAGAAAAGTTTTTTCACAGACTTTCGCATTTGGCACCTGCGTTTGTTATAGGTTCTTTATCCAACATAGTTTTTATAAACTATACATTTATTAACGATTTGGTGGAAATAGTGGTTAATCTATACCTAGTCGTAATTGCTCTTTCGGTAATCGATTCCTTGATTAATGCATTGTATAAAGTCTCCGAAGACAGCAAGATTTCGTCGAAACTCCCCCTCAAGGGAATTTGTCAGGCAGTTAAGATTTTAATTAATGGAACCGGGATCATTTTCATCCTTTCCATATTGCTTGATAAGTCTCCGGTTTATTTCTTTTCCGGTTTGGGAGCCCTGACTGCGGTTCTCTTACTCGTTTTCAAAGATGTTATTCTTGGACTGGTTGCAGGCGTACAGTTGACCGCAAATAACATGGTGCGTAAAGGGGACTGGATAGAGATGCAAAAATACGGAGCGGATGGAGATGTAATTGATGTGTCTTTAACCACCGTAAAAGTTCAAAATTGGGACAAAACAGTCAGTACCATTCCAGCTCATGCACTGGTCAGTGACGCTTTTAAAAATTGGCGTGGTATGAGTGAGTCAGGGGGCCGTCGAATAAAACGTTCCATCCATCTGGATCTTTCAAGCTTGGCCTTTCTTAAGGAAAGTGAGATTGAAGAATTGGAAAAGATTGAACTCCTCAGGGGTTACTTTAAAGGAAAACGTTCCGATATCGGAGAGAAAGGACTGGCGGTGGAGAAGCAAGGTTTGGTAGCTCCGTTATTAAATGGACGAAATCTTACCAATGCCGGCACATTTCGTGCGTATTGTCTTGAATATTTAAGAGCAAATCCAGCCATCCATAAAGAAGGGATGACTTTTCTTGTTCGTCAACTCGCAACAACTGATAAAGGTTTACCCATTGAGATTTATGTTTTTGTGAACGATGTTCGGTGGGTTCAATATGAGGCGATACAATCCGATATTTTTGACCACCTTCTTGCCTCACTACCCATTTTTGGATTACGGGCATTTCAACTACCGAGTGATTCGAGTTTTTCCCATTTGGTCCAGCAAAAAGCTTAGATTTCCTTCGAATTATTTAAGTTAATGGTGAAGAAACTGATTCAGTCGGGGCTTCTTCTGTTAATACTTTGTGGATGCTCTAAGGATGGAAAACCTGAATTGTCTGACTTTACCAGTGATGGATGTAGTTTGTTTATGGATGGTACATTCAAACAGCCAAATCTTTGGCGGGAGTGCTGCCTTCAACACGATATGGCCTATTGGCAGGGAGGCACAAAAAAAGAGAGAATTGAGGCAGACTTAGCTTTTAAATTATGCGTAGAAAAGAAAACAGGAGATCCCATTCTTGCCAAGGTTATGTATGAAGCCGTGCGGGCTGGAGGGGGCCCTCATTTCCCTACCTGTTATCGATGGGGTTATGGATGGCCTGTAGGTCGTGGGTACCAAAAGTTAAGTAACGAAGAGAAGGAATTGGCCAATTTAAAATTAAAAAAATTTAGAAATTCAAAATGAGGATTTATATTTGAAGTGTGCGATTGTCGGTGGAGGGGCTGCGGGTTTCTTTACTGCAATTACATTGGCAGAAAAAAACTCAAATGCTCAAGTGGTTATTTTCGATGGGGCAAAACAGTTTTTAAGAAAGGTCAAAATCTCAGGAGGTGGGCGTTGTAATGTTACCCATTCTTGCTTCGATCCTAAAGAGTTAATTAAGAATTATCCCCGTGGAGGCAAAGAGTTAAGGGGAGCCTTTCATACCTGGCAACCAAGAGATACGGTTGACTGGTTTGAAAGTAGAGGGGTTAAGATAAAAACGGAAAAAGATGGTCGGATGTTTCCGGTTTCCGATGATTCACAATCAATAATTAATTGCTTACAAGACCGTGCCAGAAAAGCGGGGGTTCTTTTGCGCAATGCAACTGGAATTAAAACGATCACCACCAATAAAAATGGCGGTTACGAACTGGAGTTTTTAAATGGAGAACGCGACCAATTTGCCAAAGTTTGTTTGGCTGTGGGTTCTTTAAAGGCTTCGAGCATTCAGGAATCCATAATTACTTTGGGACATACGATCGAACCATTAGCTCCTTCTTTATTCGCTTTCGACATCAAAGATTCAAGAATTGACGACTTAGCAGGAATTGCAGTTAAACATGCAGGTGTCCGACTTGCACCTAAAGGAAAAAAACAATTCGGGCCCGTATTAATAACCCATCGAGGATTAAGCGGACCGGCTATTCTTCGATTATCAGCATGGGAAGCACGAGAAATGGAACAGGCGAATTATGATTGTGAAGTTGAAATTAATTGGTTGGGTGAAAAAAATGAAGAACAGGTAGTTAACCAATTTAAAACCTTGAGAAATACTAAAGGAGATTCCTTCGTCCGAACAAAAGTATTTGAAGAAATCCCGAAAAGATTATGGGAGAAAATCTTAAATCATGCAGGAGTCAAAGAAACGAACCAGTGGGCCCAATTACCCAAACAAGTGGAAGTGAAATTAATAAACGAGCTTTGTAATTCTACTTTTCATG
>JABGWZ010000181.1 GCA_018675995.1 Opitutia bacterium
GTGCTGGGTCCATATCCACTTTACGCGCTGATTTTGAAACGATGGGTGGTGATGGGCTAGGTAATTTAAATTTGAGCTTTTTCCAGAACCACTGATTCCATGAAAAATAAGGAGACGGGTATTATTGAAGCTCTGTTTTGATAGACTGAGGAAGTCATCAAAAGGAGGTATGTTTTGCACTCTTCTTTTCATGCGGAATAAAACTCCTTATGAATAAATACTCCCCGGTTACCAATCAGTTCTTGATCAACTAAATCACCAACGATCAACTGGACCTCCCAAACTAAATCAAGCCCGTGCGATTGACCGATCATTTGTCTCGGATAGAGTGCCTGAAACATTGGTTTGAATGAGAATTCCTCATTGAAATAAGTATGGATTGGAGCACCTTTGGGAATGATTGGTATTTTTCTGGAATAAAGAAGCACTGCACGGTTAGGATGACTGAAACTGACCGTTCGACGGTTGCTACCATGTCCTCTTATATATTTACCTTTTTCCATATTACAGGCAACTACGCGGAGGACAGGGTCAATCAAATCGACTCGACTGCGTCCAGTAACAAGTTTGCCAATATTAATCTTAGATTCACGGTTTATTTTGCTGATTCTTGACCGGAAATGAAAGGCCATATATTTTTGAAGTTGTTTTCTCATCGCCCACCAAACAAAGGAGGCAATTGCCCCGCAACCCGTTAATGCTTTGACTAAAGGAGATGATTTATCCCCGTCGGAGTCAAAGTGGCTATATAACCAGGTCATATGTTCTGGTGCCATTTGATCGTGATAACCGATGATTAGGTTTAAGACGATCAAGACTCCTCCCACTATGAGAAGTAGAATCGTTGCAATTTGATTCTCAGCCGGAATGGAACTGAGGTTCTTAAAAAAATTGAAGGAGTCTTTGGGATCGATGAGTTGTTTGGCGTTGTTTTTTACTTTAGCCCGTTTAGGTAATTCACTTTTGATATGATCTGATAGACTAAATCTTGTGGATGCATTAAAAAAAAGAGCGGTGGTAACTTTGACTTCTGCAAAAATTTGTATTTTTATTTTTGAACCAGAGTACGGGAATGAACCGGAAGCCTTTTTCATAACCGCAGCGGATACAGTGAATTTTTGAGAGGCAGACGCAGTAAAGGTGATTTTACGAAGATCTACAGAATGGTGAACCGGTCTAGAGTCTTTTACAAAAACTTCTCGTTTTATTGAAAAAGTTGTTTTTTTTCCAAAGAGAGAACGATCTTTAACTTTTATTTCAAATTCAATTCCACCATCGCTCAAAGTTTCTGGATAGATTGTTATTTTTTCCCCCATGAATTCAATATCATTTATTGTTGAGTGAAATAGGGCAAGAAAACGTTTTTTAAATTCAATTAAAATAAAGAAGAGAATCTTAAAAAGGTCGATTACTTTATTTTCTCTAATGGTTGCCAACCAATCTAAAAAGTGGGATAAAACATTAAAATGATATTTAGAAAAATTTCTTTATTATTCGTTGTCGTCTCCTTAGTCACCTCTTTTTTATCGGCGGATAAAAAACAAAATCTTTTGGTTGATACTTTACCCGAATTGAAGACAAGTAAAGCACCCCAATCATGGAATGATGCTTGGAAAGGTTTCGACCCTAGGGCAGAGCCCATGGATGTTGAGGTTTTAAAAGAATGGGAGGAGGATAATGTTGTATTGAAAGTCTTGCGTTACCGAATCGGAATTTTTAAGGGACAGAAAGCAATGATGGCTGGTGTATACGGATATCCCAAAGAAGGGAAGAACTTACCAGGATTACTACAAATTCATGGAGGAGGTCAGTATGCTGATTATAAAGCTCCTCTGAGTAATGCAAAACGTGGATATGCATCCATTTCTATATCTTGGGCTGGTCGGATTTCAGCACCTGAATACCGGGTTAGTCCTAATGAGGTAAAGCTCTTTTGGGAAGGGAAAGTAGCAGACCCAAGGTATAAAATAACCACAGATTGGGGAGCTTTGGATGCCTACCATGCTCCGAGTCGTAATGGTAAGGATGCATTCCCTTCGATTCCTGTCGCGGATTGGACCTTAGATTCAATTGAATCTCCTCGAAATAATTCGTGGTTTCTCGCTACCCTCGGAGCAAGAAGAGGTCTGACTTTCCTTGAAAGACAATCAGAAATAGATGCTGATAAATTGGGGGTTTATGGACATTCTATGGGTGGGAAACTAACTGTATTGACTGCAGGGTCGGATAAACGGGTGAAAGCAGCTGCACCGTCCTGTGGTGGAATAAGTGATCGTTACACCACCAATCCGTTGCACCTTTCGACAGTAAGTGACCCTCCAAGCTTGAAGAGAATTACCTGCCCGATTATTTTCCTTAGTCCGTCCAATGATTTCCATGGCCGGATTAACGATTTAGAAACCTCGATTGAAGAAATTAAAAGTAAGAATTGGCGTGTAACCTGTTCCCCTCACCATAATCATCAGGATACAGCGGAGTTTGAAGTGGCTACCCAATTATGGTTTGACCAACACTTGAAGCAATCTTTCCAATTACCAGAAACGCCAAATTTGAAACTGTTTTTACCATCAGGGAAATCACCTGTGGTTACACTGAGCGTTGATGAATCCAGTGAAATTTCAGCAATTAATATTTTCTATACGCAGCAGGCACAGACCGACGGGGGGAAGGATAATTCGA
>JABGWZ010000214.1 GCA_018675995.1 Opitutia bacterium
CTTCGTGTATCCACTTGTTGTATTTATAATACTGTTTTTTAATTGGGTCTTATTTTCGGGTAAGTTTGATGGCTTTCACCTCGGATTAGGAGTGATTTCCAGCCTTGTGGTAACATGGATTTCCCATGATTTGCTTTTTCAAAATCGTAAGATGGGCTTTGTTGAACGAACGAGGCAGGTGTTTGCTTTCCTTCGTTATATACCATGGATTATCTGGGAGGTTGTAAAAGCTAACCTTCATGTTCTTAAACTGGCAACCACTTCTAAAGGATACGAGGAAATGTCCCCCCGTGTGGTTACATTTGAAACGATATTGAAGACTGATTTTGCCAAATTTGTTTTGGCCAACTCGATTACCCTGACGCCTGGGACAATAACCATGCTGATCAGGGGGAAGGTTTTTCATGTGCACACAATGAGTCAGTTCTTGGAAGATGATTTGCTTACCGGATCGATAGAAAAAAAAGTAGCGGAAGTTTTTGAGCCAGAGATATTGCCATAGAAATGACTGAATACTTCGCTATTTTTATGGGGGTTGCCCTTTTTATTTTGATGATTCCAGTGATATATCGAATCGGTGCTGGACCGACTCCTTTTGATCGAATGCTGGCGGTTAATGTGATTGGTACCAAGACCGCAGTTTTATTAGTGATCATAGGAACTTTATTTGATCGGGTTGATATGTTTGTTGATTTTGCGATCGCTTATGCGTTGCTTAATTTTGTTAGTGCCATAGTGGTTTCACGCTACTTAAACAGGACAATTTCTCTTGATGAAATGGAAGCAAAAGAAAATGCAAAGAAAATAAAGTCATGAGCTTGGATCAGACAATATTTATTCCAGTGCTTGCAGAATCTTTGCACACAACCACAAGTCCTACACCTTTGCAATTTTTTGGTATTCTGTTGAGTCTTCTCGGACTGTTTTTTTTCGTTGGTACTGCTGTTGGAATGATTCGCTTTCCGGATTTCTACACTCGTATGCATGCTGCCGGAAAAGGAGACACTCTTTCCACAATGCTCATGCTTTCCGGCTTCGGCTTGGTCTCGATGGAGGACCTTTCTATGGGGAGTTGGTTATTGTTCTTTAAAATTATGGGAGTTGTTTTATTCATCTTTATCACCTGCCCAACTAGTTCTCATGCATTAATGAGGGCTGCTTTTGAAGATGATGAAATGCCGATGACAGAAAAAGATTTAAAAAAGCCGAGTGCTAAAAAGAAGTGATGGGATTGGCACTTTTTAATACCTTTATTTTGCTTTTACTTGTCGTAGCTGCACTTCTTGCATTGCGAGTGAAGGATTTACTCACCGCCTCTGTTGTTTTTGCTGTATATAGTTTTTTAATGTGTCTGCTTTGGGCAGAAATGGGTGCGGTCGATGTAGCTTTCACGGAAGCAACTGTGGGAGCGGGAATAAGTACAGTGGTTTTGATTGCGACAATTTTTAATCTGAAAAGAAAATCTTCTGATTAAATGAAACTATTATCATACATTCCTGTTCTAGTTGTCGGTGTTTTATTGCTTTATGCGGCGAAGGATTTCCCCGAGTGGGGTAGCCCGGATGCACCTGCATCAAAATCACCGGTATCCTCTCATTTTATTGCGAATACTGGAGTCGATACTGAAGTACCTAATATGGTTACCGCTGTGCTGGCAGACTATCGTGGCTTTGATACAATGTTTGAAACTGTAGTCGTTTTTATTGCAGGAATGGCAGTTCTTGCGATTTTGAAAAATTCGGGAAGAAAAAAACTCGTAAAAAGAGAATTTGAAGTAGATGCGGAACCTGACTTGATTGTAACAAATACGGTTCGATTGCTGGTTCCAGTTATCCAGATTTTCGCCTTTTATGTACTTGCTCACGGCCATGTCAGTCCCGGAGGAGGGTTTCAGGGAGGCGTGCTAATGGGGGCTAGTTTTATTCTGGTTGCTTTGTCTTGGGATCTCGAAACTGCACTTATTAGATTCCCTCTTAATTGGACTACAATTCTAGGCGGACTCGGAATTTTCCTTTATGCGGGAATCGGTCTATTATCAATGTTTTTAGGAGGTGAATTTTTAGACTATTCTGAACTTGCTAATATTTTTCCGGTTAGTAGGGAAATGGCCAGGTATCATGCTATGCTAGGGGTTGAGATAGGTGTCGGTTTAACCGTCACCGCGATTATGTTTTCCCTTTACGCAAATTTATCCACTGAAGGTCGTCTTCAAAGAGGTTTATAATTATTACAAGAAAATGTGATGTTTGAGGATGGTACCATAATCAACGAATTGCTCATCGAGCGGTTGAACTATTTTATTTATGTGGTTCTCCTTCTAATTGGCTTGCACGCCATGATTGCAAAGAAAAATCTGATTAAAAAATTGATTGGTATGTCAATTTTTCAAACTGCAATTATTTTATTTTATGTTTCAATTGGAGTGAAAGAAGGGAGTACTATACCGGTTTATTTACCAGAACATGACCCTCATGGCTCTCATTCTGTTCCGTCTGATACAAATGAAACTTCGCATTTTGACCACGGTCCAGTCATTTTGGATTCTTCCTTGGTAAAGGGGTACGCCAACCCGCTTCCCCATGTGCTAATGCTCACTGCAATTGTGGTTGGAGTTGCAACGCTTGGGCTTGCTCTTGCTTTGTGCCAAAGGATATATCAGGGATACGGAACAATTGAGGAAGATGAATTGCTCGCAAAGATGGAATCGAGGGAAATTCGTTCAAAGACATTGAGTGTACAAATTCCAAAAGATCAGAAACTGCCCAAAAAGGATGAGCTGAAAAAAGAAAAATCTAGGTCGGTTAGTAAATCTAAAACACTGTCAGCTTCGAAACCCAAGCCGAAAGGTAAGAAATAGATATGGAAAATTCGATTGCCTGGATTTTTATTTTTCCATTATTTGGCTCCGTTGCTTGTGCTATACTCGGTATTTCAAACCGTAAAATTTGCTATCCGATTGCGGTTCTTTCCATGGCCGGTTCGCTTTGGGCAGGGATTGAGACATTAAGGCAGGTTCTTTCTGTGAATGACCATACTGTTTCTTATCTGTTTGGTGGATGGACATTGGATGCATACCCCCGTGGCGTAGGAATTGAATTTCATGCCGATATTCTCGGAATTTTAATAACCCTTGTGGTTTTAGGAGTTGGATTATTGGTATCCCTGTATTCAAAGTTGCCGGTAGAGGAGGAAACTCCGGGTAAAGAACCTTTATTTTATACTCTGTTTTTACTTCAAGTAACTGGGCTGGCTGGAATTTGCCTGACAGGTGATGCTTTTAATTTGTATGTTTTAATCGAAGTTGCCGCGTTGACAGGTTATGGCTTAATTGCAATAGGGTCAAACAGGGCAGCTGCAGCTACATTTAACTATTTGATTTTAGGAACCATTGGAGCATCGCTTTACCTGTTGGGTGTAGGTTATATATACATAAAGACGGGAACATTAAATATGGTGGGTATACACGATATTATTGTGGCCGAGGGATTAGCTGATTCAGCAACCATGCAGGTAGCTTTTGTTTTAGTTGGAGTGGGTATCTTAATCAAAATGGCATTTTTTCCATTCCATGCTTGGTTACCAAATGCTTACTCTAATGCCCCTACGACTACATCTTGCTTACTTGCTCCCGTGGTTACCAAGGTAATGATTTATGTAATGATTCGAATGGTATTGTCCGTTTTCGGGGTTGAGTTCTCATTCGAGTCAACTTTATGGACTGATGTGCTGCCATGGTTGGTTGTGGTGGCAATTGTTTGTGCGGCAGTTATGGCATTGGCACAAAGAGAAATTAAAAGAATGCTGTCCTATCTTATCGTAGCTGAGGTCGGATATATGGTTGGCGGTGTCTGGATTTACAATTATTATGGTTTAATAGGTTCGATATTTCATGTTATCAGTGACGCCTGTATGACTCTATGTCTATTCCTTGGTGCAGGTTTGATCTTACGCAAAGCAAAGACTACTCATTTTGACGGTTTACGAGGCCTGTTTACGAAAATGCCTTTAACCATGACAGGTTTTTTTATTGGTGGTTTTTCGATTATTGGCTTACCCCCAACCTGTGGTTTTTTTAGTAAGTGGTATCTGATAACCGGTGGTATGGTTTCTCAACGTTGGGAGTATATGATTGTACTGATGTTCTCGACTATGGTTATGGTAGTTTTGTTTTTTCGTATGATTGAGAGGATTCATTTAGCAGTGAGTGAAAGTGGCGAGAACCTCGGGCATGGTCACGGAGATTTAGGATTAACCGATCAACAGACTCGTTTTGATGAAGGTCCTTTATCCATGTTAATCCCTTTACTTTTAGCATCTGCAGTTGTGTTAGTTGTTGGAATCTACAATCAAGAAGTCGTATCTTTGATCGAGGTTTTTCTCAGTGATTTTAACTTACCTCGGGGAGAAGGCATAAAATGAGTACTCCGGAAGTAACAGTTATACAAGACATTCGTCCATTGATTGCATTTGTTGCACCACTGCTTGGAGTAATCGGAATTGTTTGGGCGGGTGAAAAAAGAAAAAACCTCAGGGAAACATTTACTTTTCTGGTCGCTTCAATACAGGCCACAGTAGTCCTTTCCATGGTGCCACTTTTGTTAAGTGGCACCATCGTGGAATTTCATGTTTGGCAGATGTTTACACATGTTCCACTTCTGTTGCGCGTGGACGGATTTGGTTTACTTTTTGCGTGCGTTGCATCGCTTCTTTGGATTGCCACAACAGTTTATTCAATTGGATACATGCGGGGGTTACATGAGCACGCACAGACTAGATTTTACGCTTTTTTTGCAATTTCACTTTCCGCCACAATCGGAGTTGCTTTTTCAGCCAATCTTTTGACGATTTATTTCTTTTATGAAATGCTTTCAGTCTCAACTTTTCCTCTTGTCACTCACATGCAGGATAAGGAAGCCCGAACCGGTGGACGAACTTATCTTGGATATCTTCTTTTTACATCGCTCTGTATTTTATTACCTGCACTAAGTTGGTGTTATGTTTGGTTGGACGGTGGAAATGTGGCCATGGACTTTTTGGCTGATACAGGAAAAGTTGGTAGCTTTAGCGAGACCACTCAAATAATCCTGCTCATACTCTTTACCTTTGGGTTTGCCAAGGCAGGTATAATGCCCCTCCATTCATGGCTTCCCGGTGCAATGGTTGCACCTACACCGGTTTCCGCACTCCTTCATGCAGTTGCAGTCGTTAAAGTGGGAGTATTCTGTGTGGTTCGAGTATATTCTGATATTTTTGGTACTGAGGTTTTACAGCAGTTAGACGGAGAGGATTGGATGATCGGTATCGCCTGTGCCACAATCTTAATTTCTTCGCTCATTGCCCTGTCACAGGATAACCTAAAGAGACGGTTGGCCTTTTCCACAATAGGGCAACTCGGTTATGTTATTCTAGGAGCTACCCTTGCCACTCAGCAGGGGATTGGTGGGTCTGTTTTACATATTGCCATGCATGCCTGTGGGAAAATCACTTTATTTTTCTGTGCCGGTGCTATTTTTGTGGCCACCGGAAAGAAATATGTCAGTGAGCTAAGAGGCTTAGGGAGAAAAATGCCTGTTACGATGGGAGCTTTTATGATTGGTTCCCTGAGCGTGATTGGCCTACCACCATTGGGTGGATTTGTCAGTAAATGGTACCTTGCTCTGGGGGCTTTGGACAGAGGGGCAACTTGGGTCGTTTTTGTTCTACTTATAAGTTCATTGCTTAATGTTTTTTATCTTCTGCCTGTTGCTGTAACCGCATTTTTTCGGAATCCGGCTGATGATTCCGAGCCCGAAATTAAAGAAGCACCGATGGCATGCGTAATTCCTCTATCAATAACTGCAATTGGCTGCTTCGTTCTTTTTTTCATTGCGGGTCCTCTCGTTTCGATGGTTGGCCTAACGGATTGATGGGGACTTTTATTTTATGAGTGAACAAAAAAATAGTACTGATGAACCAAGGCGTTGGCTAGATGAGCCATCAAATGTTCGTAAAGTAATTCGTATTTTTTATTGGTTCTGTGGAATCGTGATCGCAGTTGATTTTATTTACAGCTTTGTTTGGCACAAGCACGCTGCGTTTTCGGAGGAAAGTAAACTTCATACATTAGAAACTCTTCCTGCTTTTTATGGAGTTTACGGATTTTTGGCCTGTGTAGCTTTGGTTTATGTTTCTAAACTAATGCGAGATTTAAACGGGAAAAAGTTACTGATGAGAGAGGAAAATTACTGGGATAAATAAGATGAGTATCTTGGCAACCAGTATGGAAATTGGAGTTCATCCGGCATTTGCACTAATTCTTGGTGGTTTGTTGGCCGCTATTTTACGAGGTCGCTTTGCTTCTATGGTTTTAGTCATTGCTCCGATATTAGGCTTTTGGCAGGTCTATGTGTTGGAAGTAGGAAGCCTGTCAACGATGACACTTTTTGGTTATGAAATCCTTGGAGTGGAAGTTGATAAGCAAGCTAAAGTATTTGGTTATCTTTTTCACTTGGCTGCATTGGTTGCGGGTATCTACTCGTTTCACCTGCGTGATCCTTGGCAAATTTCAATGGCACTACTTTATGCTGCCTCTGCAGTTGGTGTAGCCTTTGCAGGGGACATGATCTCCCTTTTTCTCTGGTGGGAAGGATTGGCTATTACTTCTGTTTTTCAGATCTGGGGCAGAAAAACCAAAGAGGCTGAAGAATCAGGATTTCGTTACCTCTTTTTTCATGTTTCATCGGGTTTACTTTTACTCGCAGGAATTCTTTTTCGTTATCACGGAGAGGGTGACTCTGCACTTTCACTTGAACCATTGACTGAAGCATTAGAAGCCGGTGATCCTGGATCATGGTTCATTTTACTAGCCATAGGGATTAAAGCCGCTTTTCCCGGTCTGCATGTCTGGCTCAAGGATGGTTATGCTGAAGCTACTCACACTGGTCCTGTCTGGCTCTGCGCATTTACCACAAAATGTGCTGTCTGTATGTTGGTTCGTCTTTTCCCAGGTGCTGAAATACTTATTTTAATCGGCGGAGTGATGGCAATGTTCCCTATCTTCTATGCTGTAATTGAAAATGACCTTCGCCGGGTTCTTTGTTACAGTAAAATAAATCAGATTGGTTTCATGGTTGTGGGAATTGGAATTGGTACAGATCTCGCCATTGATGGTGCTATTGCACATGCATTTACCCATGTTCTTTACAAGGGCTTACTCTTTATGAGCATGGGTGCAGTTCTGTTCCGTACTGGTGAAATTCGTGGTTCTCACTTGGGTGGCCTTTACAAGTCAATGCCTTGGACCACCGGCTTTTGTATTGTTGGTGCAGCCTCTATCTCGGCGTTTCCATTATTTAGCGGATTTATAAGCAAATCAATTATCATTACTGAGACAGCTCGAAATGGAAATATGATTACCTGGTTATGCTTACTTTTCGCATCTGCGGGAGTGTTTCATCATGCGGGTATTAAAATTCCATTCTTCGCCTTTTTTGCTCATGATTCAGGCCTTCGCCCCAAGGAAGCACCTGTAAATATGCTCATCGCAATGGGAATTTCTTCCTTTATGTGCGTATTCCTAGGTTGTAATCCTCAGTGGCTTTATGAAATGCTCCCCAATGGAGCGGCTGGATATCATCCCTATGATGCGACGCATGTGATAACTCAACTGGAAATACTACTTTTCTCAGCACTTGCTTTTACTCTTTTGAATTTATGGGGCAGGTATCCTCCTGAGTTACCCTCGGTTAATCTGGATGTGGATTGGGTCTATCGAAAGACGGGACGATTATTCCTTCGCTGCACTAACTTTTTTTGGAATGGGCTTAATCAAAAAACGCATACCATTGTCGTGGTTAATGTAATTTCTAAAGTGGGTGAATTTGCCAAGGCTGGCCATGTTCATGTCATGTCTCAGTTTGCTAAACAAATTTACAACCTTGGTCTATCCGATGCCAAAAGTCCTGTCTCGGCAAAAAATACAATGAAGAAAAGATCGAGCCTTGGTCTACTTCCGATTGGTTTATCTGCTCTGTTTATTCTTTTGTTCGTAGGTATTTTTCTGATTATTGCATCCCAATAACCTGCCATACTATTTTCTGAGACCAAGTAACTTATATATTTTGGTTTTACGTAAAATAAACAGAATATCTTTTTGATTAAAAAGCAGGTTGAGAATTTTTGAACCTGATAAATAAAGCCTTGTGGTGGTAGTCCTTAAAAATCGAGCCGACAGTTTTTTACTATAATTTTCAATAAACTTTTTTTTCGAATTAAAATAATGATGATCTTTGTTACCCGAGCTATAGTGCAGTAGGTGAAAATCAATCACATAGCATGAAAACCCTCGGAAAATTGCCTGCTGGCAAATATCTGTACCATAAAAGTGAAAACCTTTTAAATCTTCTGAAAATGCCAGTTGTGTGGAAGATTTGATAAGAAGAAAATTTTCATCTAATGAATTTGCTTTCGCAGGAAGGGAGCCGAACTTAAGGTTCTTATTTGCGGGGTCGGAAATTCTGATAAACTTTTCTCCTAAATCAAAGTTTCCTCCAGCATTTCCTAACACTGCCCATTTCGGGTCTCTTTTTTCTATAGATTCAATCTTTTCTCTTAGGGTTGCAATTCTGTCAAATTTTAATCTCACATCCTGATGAACCAAGATGATATACTTACCTTTCGCAATATGTAAGGCTCTATTTAATCCCGAAAACCCATCATGGGAGTTACTAAGAATATTGTCTAGGTAACCGAATTCTGAATTTCTCGAATTAAATCCAGCTTTTTCACAGGATTTTAGAAGTTCTTTATATTGATCCTTATCATTCACCAATGTAAAAATAGAAAATTCAAATTCATAGAAATCGGAATTTTTCTTCGAACTAATACTGAATGGCTTTATTGGCATTGGGTAAGTTTTATTATTTGAAAATCAATTATTAATCTAAAATGCTTGAAGTAAGATATTTGCAACTCTTAAGCTATGAAGTGCATATTTCAAAAATGGTAAAGTTGAAGATTTCGTGTTTATTTTTTTTAATATCTCTTTCTTCCTGTAAGTATCTTGATCGTAATGCAAATTATATCTCGGAAAAGGTAGTCTGGTCGAAAATAAAGCACGAAGCACCCCTGAAAGGACTGAACCCTACTTTTGTCTATGCCATTTGCCACGCTGAGAGCAGTTTAAATGCAAATGCAGAATCATCTGTAGCAAGGGGAATGATGCAGTTAACCGAAGCAGCATGGCAGGATGCAACCAACCTGCATTATCGGCAGGCATTTGAATGGGAGACTAATGTTGAGGTGGGTATACTTTACCTTCTTAAGCTAAAGGGGATTTTGGAGAGGAACGATCTTTTTTCATATCCAAGGTTAGCAGCGAGTTATCGGTATGGATATGGAGCGTTACGAAAAGAAAAATTTATGGTTAGTCGCATGAAGACCCCGGTGAATCGGATATACCGTAAGTTGTTTGCAGGCGAACTTTCTCCTGTGCTTCCACCAAAAGAATAAGAGTGCATGCTGTAGTGGGAGCAAAAACTAAAGTTAATAGAAGGCAAAAAGGAGAGGTTAGAATTGAGCCTCCATCTGGTTTTGAGGGAGATATCAGTAATTTCCTTGCTTGGGTGCAGTTGGAGAAGGGCTTGGCGAGAAATACGGTTAATTCATATGAGAATGATTTAGTTCAATGTGCCTTGTATTTAAATGGTCAGGGAGTTTCATGCTGGCAGGATGTGGAGTTAAATCACCTGTCATCCTGGTTGGGTTCATTGACTGAAAAAAAATACGCCGTTGCCAGCCTGTCCAGAAAGTTATCTGCTGTGCGAATGCTCGCCAAGTACCTTATTGGCGAGGGTATTTTAAAGGATGATTTTACGGAACTTCTTCCTAATCCAAAAAAACAAAGGCGTTTACCCGAATCTTTGACTATTGAGGAAATGGAACGCTTTTTATCTGCCCCAGACCTGAATACACCCCTTGGAAAAAGAGATCGGGCATTATTTGA
>JABGWZ010000207.1 GCA_018675995.1 Opitutia bacterium
ATTTCCATTAAGGAAGAATTCTACTTTGTCATCACAGGTAAAGAATATCTCTGCAGTTTCAGGAACATTCTTCAGATCGAATTGTTTGGAGAAATAAAGAGTCTCCTGCGGGCGGTTCCCTTTGGCAGTCCATATCCATTGTGTGTTTTTTTGAATGGCTCTGGGTTTTGCAGGGGAGGGCTTTTCCAGGAAGACTTTTTCGAGATAAATGGATCGGAGCTGAGTTAAGTCTGCTGTGGAGGCTTGCTCCCTTAGGCTCAGGATATGCTCAGCTTCCACTCCAATCTTCGCAGCTTTGAACTGTTTTTCACTGGAGGTTGCGGAGATTCGAAAACGTCCAAGGCTTGCCACAAAGTGTCTTTCAAAAAGCAAGGACATAGATAGGGGTTGATTTGCTGGAAGAGGCTTAGTTAGCGGAAGGATAAGATGGTTTGCTTGACCGATGGCGGAACTCCACCCGGAAGACCCATCCTGATCGATTACTTTTTCAGCACCATTACCTCCACTGGCGATGGGTTTGCTAAGTGGAACTTTAATTCCATTTGCTGTTTTGACTTCCACTTCACTGAGAAAGAATGTTCCTTTCCTGCCCTCATAGTAACACCTACCTGGTCCATATCCGGGTAGTCGGTCATCGGTTAAGGCTTCAAGACGAAGAGCAGTGATGGGCTGATCACTTGTGAAATTCAGGTCGAATACATCCCGCTTAGTCACATCACCTGAAGAATAAATGGATCCATCTTCCATGACTTCGAGCTTGGCCAGGTTTGATTTCATGGAGGTTGGACGGATCGTTTTCCACGATGTTGATTTTGCTGACTCGGATTTATGCCATTTTGCAAATTCTTGTTCAAAAACTATGTTGCTCTTTTGAAGATCAACGATTTTGTTAACGATTTGTTTTTCCAAATCCTCTTTAACTTTTATTTGTTCGTCCGAATAAAGCAGCAGATCGGGTTCTTCAATATTATCGAGGATGCTCATTAAGCCGAAATACTCATCATGAGTGATGGGATCATACTTATGAGTGTGGCACTGGGCACAACCTGTGGTCAGTCCCATCCAGACCGTACCCGTAGTGGCAACCCGGTCGACAGCGGCGTAGAAGCGAAATTCAAGGGGGTCGATCCCTCCTTCTTCATTGAGCTGGGTGTTACGATGAAAACCAGTGGCAATTTTTTGATCGTTGGTGGCGTTTGGTAGCATGTCTCCGGCAAGCTGTTCGATGGTGAACTGATCGTAAGGCATATCGGAATTGAGGGATCTAATTACCCAATCTCGGTAAGGCCAAATATTACGGGGACGATCTTTCTCATAACCATTGCTGTCGGCATAGCGTGCTAGGTCGAGCCACTCACGACCCCATTTCTCTCCATAATGTTCTGATTTGAGTAATTGATCGACCAGTCTTTCGTAAGCATCCGGACGGTTATCGAAAACAAAGGCATCAGCTTCTTCGGGTGTGGGGGGAAGGCCGATGAGGTCGAGATAGAATCTTCTAATTAAAGAATATCGATCGGCTTCCTCGGATGGAGTTAAGCCATTCTTTGTAAGATTGTCGGAGATGAAGGCATCGATCGGATTGCGAACCCATTCTTTTTTTCCTGTGGGTACTTTGGGAGAACTGGGTGGAACAAAAGCCCAGTGCTTTGCATATTCAGCCCCGTCCTTGATCCATTGATCGAGTAATTCTTTTTCCTGCTCGGTGAGGGTGGCATGGGATTCGGGAGGAGGCATGATTTCATCCGGATCGTCGGAATGGATACGGTAGTGAAATTCACTGTCTTCAATTTCTCCCGGAACGATGACATCATTTTTCAAAGCATCCTCGCGAACGTCCAAGCGAAGTTTGGCTTTTCTTCCTTCCTCATCCGGGCCGTGGCATGCATAGCATTTACTTGCGAGCAAAGGTCGAACATCACGATTGAAATCAATCTTTCCTGACAAGGGACTAAAAGTAAAAAGGAGTAGTAAAAGCGATTGTGCTCTATTCATGGCATAAGCGGACAACTTGCATGTGAGTATTAGATAATGAGAGGGATGTGATAGATGCAAATGGTAGTTTTTACAATTTAAACAAATTATAACACTACAATAACCTAATTGATTGGATGATGGTTGCAAATTTTATTACAATTTGACCAATTAGGGAGATGAATGTTCCTTCCCTTAGTGAAAGATTTGGTGTCCCCATTAGTGCAAACCCTTTCTTTGAATTATTCAATTCATTAGCAGATGCCTATTTTTTTGTTAAAAATAAGGAAAGTAAGTTTTTATATTTAAACCAAGCGTGTAAACTGATCTGTGGTGTAAAAAGTGATGAGGAGTATTATTTGAAAAATGATCATGATTTTTTCCCTTCTGCTATGGCAGCAGCTTACATTGAAGAAGATCTTAAAGTAATGAGGGAAGGTTCCCTACTTAACCGATTATGGATGGTTCATAATGTCAGTTATCGATTACCGCAGTGGTTCGTTTCCAGTAAAGTACAGGTTCTATCTTTAGAGCAAGATGTTCTCGGTATCGCGGGAGTGATGTATCCAATGAACAGTTCTCACCTTCAAGATAAGTACTTTCAGGAACTTAAACCTCTCATTGCCTATGTTGAAGAGAACTACATGGAGGATATAAAAATGGATAAGTTGGCAACCTTGATAAAGTGCTCAAGAACTCAGCTTAATCGCCGGTTTCAGGCACTACTTCATATGACGCCAACAGAATTCTTAATGGCCCTTCGGGTTCAGGCAGCCCGAAGGTTATTAGCCACAACCCAAAAGGATATAGCGGACATTGCCTATGAGTCCGGGTTTTGTGATCAAAGTCATTTGACGAGAAGGTTTCGTATACTAACTGGTGAAACCCCCGCTTCCTATCGAAAGAAAATCTTCAAATGAATTCTCTCATCAATTTCTTAAAGTTTGCCATAGATCTTGAATACAAATCTGAACCAGATGCTTACAAAATGAAATATTTACGAGTTAGTTTGAAAGAGTTTTTTTGAACTCTCCAACTTGCTCATTCCAAAGATTTTCCAGTTTTTCTTTTAGTTTTGGTTTTTGATTCACGAGGTTTTTGGACTCTGCCCGGTCCGTTTTCAAATTGTACAATTCCCATGGGTCGTTTTTTGCGGAGACCAGTTTAAAATCTCCCTGCCGCACAGCACGGTGACCATCGTGAAACCACCAGAGGTAATCCCGCGGAATGGTTATATCGGATGCAAATGTAGGGACTAAGCTTTTGCCGGGAGCGGTGGGGACTTTTTGATTTTTCCAACTCGATGATTTGGGAATACCTACCATTTCAAGAATGGTGGGTACGATATCGATGACATGGGAAGGGGAATGACGGATTGCTCCTTTTTCTTTTATACCTTTGGGCCAGTGTGCAATCAACGGGGTACTGATTCCGCCTTCATGTACCCAGGTTTTGTGCCGGCGAAAAGGGGTGTTTCCGGCACTGGAAAACCCCGGCCCGAGGCAGAGGTATGATTTTGAACTTCCGAGTGGTGCCTGTGGGTCATGCCCTCCGCTACGAATCATAATTTCCGCACTGGCTCCATTATCGGAGGCAAAAAGGATGAGGGTGTTTTCAAAGGCTTTCATTTTCTTGAGTTGTTTGACTACTCGGCCGATTTCCTGATCCACGATGTCAATCATCGCGGCATGAATCGCCATCTTGGTTGCCTGGAATTCTTTTTGTTTGCCCGATAGTTGATCCCAGGGAATGGGTCGGTCGATTTCTCCCGGGCCCAGTTTTTTGATAGCATCTGGGAATGCATAGGGTGGACCCACTTTGGGTTCCAATTTGGAAAGGGTGGTATTGATCAGACCGATCTTTCTTTGCCTAGCGAATCTTTGCTTTCTGATCTCATCCCAGCCTCGAAGATAGCGTTCTTTATATTTCTGAATTACACCTTTTGGTGCATGGAGGGGGAAGTGAGGAGCAATAAAAGCGAGGTAATGAAAGAAGGGCTTGCCTGTATGATCTTTTTGATGGTTTGCCAGGCATTCAATCGCATGGTTGGCGGTTGCGGTGGTGGAATAGTAGTTTTCAGATGCCTGCTTCGGATCGAATGGAATATCATTGAGCTGGTTTCCTTTGGCAGAGAAGAAATCTCCCTGATTATTTACTCTCCAGGACTGATGAAAGCCGTTGGCTAGGACCTTTCCATCGATGTGCCATTTTCCGCTGTGGTAATTCTGATAACCATCCTGCTTTAAATATTCAGTCACTAAAGGTGCCCATGCAGGCCGTACGCCTCTTCCGCCCCCTCCTTTGACACCGGGTAAGATATCCCGGCGAACCTGTTGAGCATAATAGCCGGTCAGAATGGAGGCACGGGTGGGCCAGCAGCGTCCAGTGTTATAAAATTGAGAAAACCTCAATCCATTC
>JABGWZ010000235.1 GCA_018675995.1 Opitutia bacterium
AAGACTCTCGTTTTCTAGTAATTGGGGGTGCGGGGTCAATTGGACAAGCTGTGGTTCGAGAAATTTTTAAACGTGAACCACGTGTTCTTCATGTTGTGGACATCAGCGAGAATAATTTGGTGGAATTGGTACGCGAAGTACGCAGTACACTTGGATATATTGATGGTGAATTCAAAACCTTCGCACTTGATTGCGGCAGTGCTGAGTTCTCCACCTTTTTTCAACATGAGGGACCCTACGATTATATTTTCAATTTATCTGCTCTTAAGCATGTAAGAAGTGAGAAGGATCCCTACACCTTAATGAGGATGATTAATGTGAACCTCTTCAATACAGTAAAGAGCCTAAGAATGGCAGCGGATCATGGGTTGAAGAATTATTTTTGTGTTTCTACCGACAAGGCTGCTAACCCGGTTAATATGATGGGGGCAAGTAAGCGAATTATGGAAATGTTCTTGATGCGCGAAAGTTTGTCACAGAATATTTCGATGGCCCGGTTTGCAAATGTTGCTTTTTCGGATGGTTCTTTACTACATGGTTTCAATCAGCGTTTTGCCAAGAGACAACCAATTACTGCTCCCAATGATGTTAAGAGGTATTTTGTTACCCCTAAAGAATCAGGAGAACTTTGTCTTATGTCTGGATTGCTTGGAGGAAATCGTGATATCTTCTTTCCTAAACTCAGTGAAAAGCTTCACCTCATAACTTTTTCTGAGATTGCCAAAAAGTACTTGGAGCAACTTGGATACGAACCCTATGAATGCGAAAGTGAAGAAGAGGCACGAACTAAGTGCAGTGAATTGATTGATCAAAAAAAGTGGCCCTGCTACTTCTTCAACAGCGATACAACGGGTGAGAAAGATTTCGAAGAGTTTTTTACAGATAAGGAAGAATTAGACATGGACAGATTTTCTTCAATCGGTGTGATTAAGAATGATTCGATATTTGACGAAGAAAAACTAAGTTACTTCGAAAGTCGAATAGACGAAATTAAATCCTCAAGAACTTGGAAAAGGGAAGATCTAGTTCAGTTATTTCATGAAATGATTCCAGGATTCGGTCATAAGGAAACCGGAAAATTTTTGGATCAAAGGATGTGATACAGAGGTTCTTGGATATTACCTTTTCGTTGTTGGCATTGATTTGCCTTCTTCCGTTTCTTTTACCCATAGCACTCGCCTTAAAGTTTACTGGTGAGGGAGAGATACTCTTTTCTCAAAAGCGAGTAGGTAAAAACGGAAAACTCTTTAATCTATTTAAGTTTGCGACAATGCTCAAAAACAGTCCTAACTTGGGTTCAGGAACTGTAACTCTTAAGGGTGATCCACGAGTGCTTCCCTTTGGCAAATTTCTTCGAAAAACGAAAATAAATGAGTTACCTCAGTTGATAAATATTTTTGTAGGTGATATGAGTGTGGTAGGCCCAAGACCCCAAACTCAAAGATGCTTTGAAGTTTTCCCGGAGGAATTACAAGAATCTATATGTTCCATCCGTCCTGGTCTTTCAGGTCTCGGGCCAATTGTATTTCGGGATGAAGAAAATATACTTTCGGAAAAAAAGGAATCGGTCGAATTTTACGATCAAGTAATTGCACCGTACAAGGGAGAGGTTGAGGCATATTACATCTCTATTTATGGCATATTGAGTTATTTTAAGATTATTTTCGCTACTCTTTGGGTTGTTATGTTTCCGAGTTCAATAATCGTTTGGAAACTTTTTCCATCATTGCCAACGCCTCCTGAACAACTTAAGGCACTTTTAAACTATCCAGTTTCCCTTTCAAAAAACCTCAAGTGCTAGGTTATTCTTACTCAAGTTTTGAAACTTAGCTAATAATTACATTCATAACTAACTAATCTTTTCGCCATTTTACTTACTCAATAAGTATCAATATTTTGCTGTTTTGATATGATATATTTTGTAAACTAACTTAATCGAACCTCAAAATTTGTTCTTGTTAAGTTATTTTGTTAGTAAATTTTCTGAAATTGACGAATCGTCTACTTTATTTAATTTTAATCTCGTTCAATGACGCCATCAATTTATAGTTTATTTGTTTTAGGAGCTATCTTAACTTGTGTTCTGACTCCTATGATTCGTCACTTTGCTCATAAGAGAGGGTTTGTTGATTGCCCTCAACGTGCTAGGAAAGTTCATAAGCATGCTACA